>NZ_CACSJY010000097.1:0-10170 GCF_902706155.1 Pseudomonas sp. 18058 | reverse complement strand
CGAATGCGGTGGGTCAGGTTGAAAAATGTTAACTGACCCACCGCATTCGCGAGCAAGCCCGCTCCCACACTGGAATTTAACTTCGTACGGCTTGCCAGCGATCCAGGCCGATCACCAGCAACCCAATCACCACAAACCCCAGCAATATCCCCCCGGCATTGATAAACACCTGTGGATAACCCAGCACCGCCACGTCAATGAACGGATACGCATACGCGCCGAGCAAATGCCCGCGCAGCAAGGCGTAGATGAAGTACACCAGCGGATAAATCAGCCACAACGGCAGATGCCACAGGCGCAACGTGCCCTTCGGTACGCACACCCACCAATACCCCAGAAATAGTAGCGGCATCACGTCGTGCAGCAATTCATCAGCTATAAACTGCCAACCTTCCGGGTGCCACAAATGCCGCAGCAAAATGCTGTAGGCCAGGCCGACCACGACAATGCTCACGGCAATCCCACTGCTCACCCACGGCTGTAGAAACCAACGGCGTGCGGCGGATTCGCGAGCGGTCACGGCACAGGTCAGCACCGTCGCCACCAGCGTATTCGTCCATATCGTGAAGTAACTGAAAAAGCTCACCAGCCCGCCCAACAGACTGGCGCTGACGCTCAAGCGTGCGAAGAAAATCAGGTACAGCTGAATAGCCAACCCCGCCCAGCCCAATATGGCCGCGCAGGTGATCAGGCGATGGCGCCAGACGGCGTCCATCTCAGAGTGTTCGCTTGGTGCGCATCAACTTCACGTACAGACGCTCGACCTTCTCCCGCGCCCACGGGGTTTTGCGCAGAAACGTCAGGCTCGACTTGATGCTCGGATCGCTTTTGAAGCAGCGAATATCAATGCGCTCGGCCAGCCCCGACCATTCGTAATGAGTCACCAAGGCGTTGAGGATCTGTTCGAGGGTGACGCCGTGCAGCGGATCGGGGGTTTGGTCGTTCATGCCAGGCCTTTGGGCGAAGTGAATATGCAGAAGCCGCGCACCTTAGCCGAGGGGGTGGTTGGGTGGAAGGGCTTCCTATCAAATGTAGGTCAAGGGCAAAAGATCGCAGCCTTCGGCAGCTCCTACAGGGACTGTTACCGAATCCGAAAGGATGCATGTTCACAAAAGGCCTTTGTCTTTTTGTAACAGATCATTATCCTGCCGCCCTTCAGCTGAATCGCTTCACTGCCTGCGACATATTGAAGCGCTCAGTTTGCACCCCGAAAACACCAAAAAAAGACTTATTCATGCCCGATTTTTCCTTCTCCCGAGACAGCGCTATCTCAGCCCTGCGCGCCATCGGTGGCTGCACCGCCCTTGGCCTCGCCACTTGCGTCCAAGCGGCTCCCGCGTTCGACAGCGAATCACCGTACATGCTCGGTGACTGGAACGGCACGCGCACCGAACTCTCGGAAAAAGGCTACGACTTCAAACTCGATTACACCGGCGAAATGGGCAGTAATCTGCACGGCGGCTACGATCACGACCGCACCGCGCGTTACAGCGATCAGTTCGGTTTGGGCACACACCTGGATCTGCAAAAGATCCTCGGCTGGGACGACGCCGAGTTTCAACTGACCATCACCAAACGCAGCGGCAACAACATCAGCAACGACCGCATCAACGATCCGCGCGTCGGCGGCTTCACCTCGGCCCAGGAAGTCTGGGGCCGTGGCCAGACCACGCGCCTGACGCAGATGTGGTATCAGCAGAAATTCTTCGATCAGAAACTCGACATCAAAGTCGGCCGTTTCGGCGAAGGCGAAGACTTCAACAGCTTCCCGTGCGACTTCCAGAACCTCGCGTTCTGCGGCTCGCAGGTCGGCAACTGGGTCGGCGGCATCTGGTACAACTGGCCGGTCAGCCAATGGGCACTGCGCGTCAAATATCACCTGACCCCAGAGTTGTACGCGCAGGTCGGTGCCTACGAGCAGAACCCGTCGAACCTCGATCGCGGCAACGGCTTCAAACTCAGCGGCAGCGGCACCCAGGGCGCGATCCTGCCGATCGAACTGGTGTGGACGCCGAAGCTCAACGGCCTGCCGGGCGAATACCGCGCCGGTTACTACTACAGCAACGCCAAAGCCACTGACGCTTATAAAGATCAGAACGGCCAACCGGCGGCCCTCAGCGGCGAAGCCTACCGCAGCGCGTCGAGCAAACACGGCGTGTGGCTGGGCATTCAGCAGCAAATCACCAGCGTGGCCAGCGATAACAGTCGCGGTTTGAGCGTGTTCGCCAACGGCACAATGCACGACAAGAAAACCAACGCGATCGACAACTACGTGCAGGCCGGCATCACCTACAAAGGCCCGTTCGACGCGCGCGCCAAGGATGACATCGGTTTCGCCCTCGCCCGCGTGCACGTCAACCCGGCCTACCGCAAAAATGCCGAAGCGACGAATCAGGCCAATGCCGTTTACGACTATGACGATCCGGCGTTCTTGCCACCGCAAGACACTGAATACAGCGCCGAGTTGTATTACGGCGTGCATGTAACAAATTGGCTGACCATACGTCCGAACCTGCAATACATCCGCCACCCCGGTGGCGTGAACGACGTCGACGACGCCCTGATCGGCGGGATCAAAATCCAGTCCTCGTTCTAAAGGTTTGCGCAAATCCCGAATGTGGGAGCGGGCTTGCTCGCGAAAGCGGTGTGTCAGAAGGCACATGCATCGACTGACACGACGCCTTCGCGAGCAAGCCCGCTCCCACAATGGGGATTTATGAAATTCGTTAGCTAGACAAGTTTTTATCTGAACCATGCCCACGCTCAATCGTCATCTACAGTGACTACTGCGCGGGACTACTTGAAACGTCACGGAGAATCACACTATGAGCACCGAAAGTGCTTCGAGTCGAAGCCGTCTGCTACCGAGTCTGCTCGGCATTCTGCTTCTGCTGATGGGCCTGGCCATGTTGGCCGGTGGGGTCAAGCTGAGCATGCTCGGCGGCTCGCTGTACTACCTGCTGGCCGGTATCGGCATTGCGCTGTCCGGCATCCTGTTGCTGCTGGGCCGCCGTGCGGCGCTGGGCCTGTACGCCATCGTCCTGTTTGCCAGCACCGTTTGGGCGCTGTGGGAAGTCGGTCTGGACTGGTGGCAACTGGTGCCACGTCTGGCTCTGTGGTTTGTCCTCGGCTTCGTGATGTTGCTGCCGTGGTTCCGTCGTCCGCTGCTGCTTGACGGCCCGGCGCCGATGGGCACTCGCGGCCTGACCGTGGCCGTGGTTCTGGCCGGTCTCACCGCGCTGATCAGCCTGTTCACCCACCCGGGCGAAACCTTCGGCGAACTGGGCCGCGACACCGCCGACACCACCAGCACCGCACCAGCGATGCCAGATGGCGACTGGCAGGCCTATGGCCGCACCGAATTCGGTGACCGTTACTCGCCGCTGAAACAGATCACCCCGGCCAACGTCGGCAAGCTGCAAGAAGCCTGGCGCATCCAGACCGGCGACCTGCCGACGGCGGATGACCCGGTCGAGCTGACCAACGAAAACACCCCGCTGAAAGCCAACGGCATGGTCTACGCCTGCACCGCGCACAGCAAAGTGTTGGCCCTGGATCCGGACACCGGCAAAGAACTGTGGCGCTTCGACCCGCAGATCAAGAGCCCGGTCGGCTTCAAAGGCTTCGCCCACATGACTTGCCGTGGCGTGTCGTACTACGACGAAGCCGCGTACGCCAAAACTGAAAACGCAGCGTCCGCGGTGATTTCCGAAGCCGGCAAAGCCGTTGCTCAGGCCTGCCCGCGTCGTCTGTATCTGCCAACCGCTGATGCCCGTCTGATCGCACTGAACGCCGACACCGGCAAAATCTGCGAAGGCTTCGGCACCAACGGTGTGGTTGACCTGACCCAAGGCATCGGCCCGTTCACCGCTGGTGGCTACTACTCCACCTCGCCGGCCGCGATTACTCGTGATCTGGTGATCATGGGCGGTCACGTCACCGACAACGAATCGACCAACGAGCCATCGGGTGTGATCCGCGCCTTCGACGTGCACGACGGTCACCTCGTATGGAACTGGGACAGCGACAAGCCAGACGCCACCGAGCCTTTGGCACCGGGCGAAACCTACAGCCGCAACTCGGCCAACATGTGGTCGCTGGCCAGCGTCGACGAAAAACTCGGCATGGTTTACCTGCCACTGGGCAACCAGACTCCAGACCAGTGGGGCGCTGACCGCACCCCGGGCGCCGAGAAATTCAGCGCCGGTATCGTTGCTCTGGACCTGGCCACCGGTAAAGTGCGCTGGAACTACCAGTTCACCCACCACGACCTGTGGGACATGGACGTTGGCAGCCAGCCAACCCTGCTCGACATGAAAACCGCCGACGGCGTGAAACCGGCGCTGATCGCCCCGACCAAACAGGGCAGCCTGTACGTCCTCGACCGTCGTGACGGCACGCCGATCATTCCGATCAAGGAAATCCCGGTACCGCAAGGCGCCGTGAAAGGCGACCACACCGCACCGACCCAGGCGCGTTCGGATCTCAACCTGCTGGCCCCGGAACTGACCGAAAAAGCCATGTGGGGCGCGAGCCCGTTCGACCAGATGCTGTGCCGCATCCAGTTCAAAGAACTGCGTTATGAAGGCCAGTACACCCCGCCGTCGGAACAGGGCAGCCTGATCTACCCGGGTAACGTCGGCGTGTTCAACTGGGGCGGCGTTTCGGTCGATCCGGTTCGCCAAATGCTGTTCACCAGCCCGAACTACATGGCCTTCGTTTCGAAAATGGTGCCACGCGAGCAAGTCGCCGCCGGCAGCAAACGCGAAAGCGAAACCGCTGGCGTGCAACCGAACACTGGCGCGCCATACGCCGTGATCATGCACCCGTTCATGTCGCCACTCGGCGTACCGTGCCAGGCCCCGGCCTGGGGCTACGTTGCCGGTATCGACCTGACCACCGGCAAAGTCGTGTGGAAACGCAAAAACGGCACCAGCCGCGACAGCTCGCCAATCCCGATCGGCTTCACCCTGGGCGTGCCTAGCATGGGCGGCTCGATGGTCACGGCTGGCGGCGTCGGCTTCCTCAGCGGCACCCTCGACCAATACCTGCGCGCGTACGACGTCAACAGCGGTAAAGAGCTGTGGAAATCGCGTCTGCCGGCGGGTGGTCAAGCGACCCCGATGACCTACACCGGCAAAGACGGCAAGCAATACGTGCTGCTCGTTGTCGGCGGTCACGGCTCGCTGGGCACCAAAATGGGCGACTACATCATTGCCTACAAACTGCCGGAATAAGCTTTAGCGGCGGTAAAACAAAGGCGATGTCTCGTGAGGGACATCGCCTTTTTTGTGCCCGCCATATCCATGTAGGAGCTGCCGAAGGCTGCGATCTGTTGACTTTGGTTTTTAAAAGCCAGATCAAAAGATCGCAGCCTTCGGCAGCTCCTACAGGGTGGAATGGGTTGGCTGTGGGAAATGTGCTCGTCCTACAAATGCTGGTGATTGTGCGGAGTTTTTCCCACAAGTCGCGTCGGTTGTGCCTCGGAAGTGGGGTGGATAGGCTCTGAGGGTCGCTGCAAATTCAGCGAACGGGCGTCGCGGCCCGATAACTGATGCATAATCGCCAACCTCACGGCACCTCGGTGCCTGTAGCTTGTGTCATGGCGGCTGTGCGCGGGATACCGTCCTTGGAGGTATGCCGATTTCTCAGTTATCGGTCCGCGAACCCGCGTACAGCTGCCACCTCAGATTGCGTCGCGGCAATCGAAGGCAGCTCCACTTTCACCAACTGAGTATTCACCATGATCAAACCAACACCCAATCCGCCCGCAGCGGACGACACCACCCCCTACGAATTCCCCGGCTCAAAAAGATTCCACGACGCCGCCGAACGCGCCCTCGACCACTACCTCAAACCCAACGCACTCACCCTACGCTTTCACAAACCCAGCACCATGTTTCAGATCGCCCCGGATCAAGACAACGAAAGCCTGCTGGTACACGCCTGCGAATCCCTGGCCCAAGCCAGCCTCATGACCAGCGACATCGCCGCCTACATAGAACTGCCGCAGCGACGCACGATTCTGGCGATCCAGCAAATCATCATGCTCGCCGAACTCGCGGTGAACCGCGCAATGGATAACCACGAAATATCCCAACCCCCCACCCACAACTGAAAAAGCCCCTCACCCTCACCCTAACCCTCTCCCGGAGGGAGAGGGAACTGACCGAGGTGTTTGGGCGAGATACGCCGACGTGCAATACCGAGCCGAACTTGAGCTTCAAAGCGGGAATCAACAGCCCCTCACCATAACCCTCTCCCGGAGGGAGAGGGGACTGACCGAGGTGTTTGGGCGAGATACGCCGACGTGCAATACCGAGCCGAACTCACATTCTGAAAAGCCCAAAAACCGGCCCCCTCTCCCTCGGGAGAGGGCTGGGGTGAGGGGCGAACCCACCAAAAAACCAAAGCCAAACACCCGCTCTTCACCACTCAATAGGCCGAGTGTCAGCTCGCCTGCTCTTGATCTTGATCCACGAGCGACGTCGGAAGGCTGAGTGGAGGGATTGATCCGGGGGTGGGAGCGCAGCGACCGTTTGGCGCAGCCAAACACAGCGAGAGGAGGTGCAGCGAAGCAAACCGTAGGCGCTGCGCCCGGATCGATCCCGCAGCGAAGGAACCCCGAGCCCCAGCGAGCGGGCCGAACGCAGGAGCAAAGCCTTTTCGGTTACCTTTTCGGCGTCTGGAAAAGGTGACTCGCCGTAAGGGCGAAACCTCAATCCGCCATCACAAAAAAAACGGATATACACCCAAACCCCCAAGAACATGGTCGGCCCAAAGGCCGCCAAGCCCAAAAGCGTGACACCTGTCAAAACCCTGAACACACAAGCAGAAACATCCCCTCCCATTGAAACCACCCAAGCCCTGCCCCATCTAAGACCCATACCCCATTGCGCAGGTGCCCCATGAGCGACCAGCAAGAATTCCCCGATCACCCCGACGACTACACCGAAGACGACCACATCGAACACACCTCCTCCGGCAAAGGCCTCGCCCTGCCAGGCCAAAACCTGCCGGACAAGGTCTACATCATCCCGATCCACAACCGCCCGTTCTTCCCGGCCCAAGTCCTGCCGGTCATCGTCAATGAAGAACCCTGGGCCGAAACCCTCGACCTCGTCAGCAAATCCGACCACCACTCCCTGGCCCTGTTCTTCATGGACACGCCCCAGGAAGACCCGCGCCACTTCAACACCGGCGCCCTCCCCGAATACGGCACGCTGGTCAAGGTTCACCACGCCAGCCGCGAAAACGGCAAACTACAATTCGTCGCCCAAGGGCTGAGCCGCGTACGCATCAAAACCTGGCTCAAACACCACCGCCCACCGTACCTGGTCGAAGTCGAATACCCGCACCAGCCGACCGAGCCGACCGACGAGGTCAAGGCCTACGGCATGGCGCTGATCAACGCGATCAAGGAACTGCTGCCGCTCAACCCGCTGTACAGCGAAGAGCTGAAAAACTATCTCAACCGCTTCAGCCCCAACGACCCATCGCCGCTGACCGACTTCGCCGCCGCGCTGACCTCCGCCACCGGCCCCGAGCTGCAAGAAGTGCTCGACTGCGTGCCGATGCTCAAGCGCATGGAAAAAGTCCTGCCGATGCTGCGCAAGGAAGTCGAAGTCGCGCGCCTGCAAAAAGAGATCTCGGCGGAAGTTAACCGCAAGATCGGCGAGCATCAGCGCGAGTTCTTCCTCAAGGAACAACTCAAGGTCATCCAGCAGGAACTCGGCCTGACCAAAGACGACCGCAGCGCCGACCTCGAACAGTTCGAACAACGCCTCGAAGGCAAAGTCCTCCCCGCGCAGGTGCAGAAACGCCTCGAAGAGGAAATGAACAAACTGTCGATCCTCGAAACCGGCTCGCCGGAGTACGCGGTCACCCGCAACTACCTCGACTGGGCGACCTCGGTGCCATGGGGCGTGTATGGCGAGGACAAACTCGACCTCAAGCACGCGCGTAAAGTGCTCGACAAACACCACGCAGGCCTCGACGACATCAAGGATCGCATCCTCGAATTCCTCGCCGTCGGTGCTTATAAAGGTGAAATCAGCGGCTCCATCGTGCTGCTGGTCGGCCCGCCGGGCGTGGGTAAAACCAGCGTCGGCAAATCCATCGCCGAATCCCTTGGCCGACCGTTCTACCGCTTCAGCCTCGGCGGCATGCGCGACGAAGCCGAGATCAAGGGCCATCGCCGCACCTACATCGGCGCGCAGCCGGGTAAGCTGGTGCAGGCGTTGAAAGACGTTGAAGTGATGAACCCGGTGATCATGCTCGACGAGATCGACAAGATGGGCCAGAGCTACCAGGGCGACCCGGCCTCGGCGCTGCTGGAAACCCTCGACCCGGAACAGAACGTCGAATTCCTCGACCATTACCTCGACCTGCGCATGGACTTGTCAAAAGTCCTGTTCGTCTGCACCGCCAACACCCTCGATTCGATCCCCGGCCCGTTGCTGGACCGCATGGAAGTGATTCGCCTGTCTGGCTACATCACTGAAGAAAAAGTCGCCATCGCCAAGCGTCACCTGTGGCCGAAATTGCTGGAAAAGGCCGGTGTGTCGAAAGGCAGCCTGAGCATCAGCGACAGCGCGCTCAAGTCCCTGATCGACGGTTACGCCCGTGAAGCCGGCGTGCGCCAGCTGGAAAAACAGATGGGCAAACTGGTGCGCAAAGCGGTGATGAAGCTGATCGACGACCCGAAAGCGGTGATCAAACTCGGGCCGAAAGACTTGGAAGCGTCACTGGGTCATCCGGTGTTCCGCAACGAACAAGTGCTGTCCGGCACCGGTGTGATTACCGGTCTGGCCTGGACCAGCATGGGTGGCGCGACCTTGCCGATTGAAGCGACGCGCATTCATACGCTCAACCGGGGTTTCAAGCTCACCGGGCAACTGGGTGATGTGATGAAGGAGTCGGCGGAGATCGCCTACAGCTACGTCAGTTCGCACCTGAAACAGTTTGGCGGCGACGCGAAGTTCTTTGACGAAGCCTTCGTTCACCTACACGTACCCGAAGGCGCCACCCCGAAAGACGGCCCGAGCGCGGGTGTGACCATGGCCAGCGCCCTGCTCTCGCTTGCGCGTAATCAACCGCCGAAGAAAGGCGTGGCGATGACCGGCGAACTGACGTTGACCGGGCATGTACTGCCGATTGGCGGCGTGCGCGAGAAGGTGATTGCGGCGCGGCGGCAGAAGATTTTCGAGTTGATTTTGCCCGAGCCGAACCGGGGTAATTTCGAGGAATTGCCGGATTATCTGAAAGAAGGGATTACCGTGCATTTCGCGAAGAAATTTGCCGATGTGGCTAAGGTGCTTTTCTAAGAAGCAGTCATCATTTATTTACCTTCATCACGGACACAACGATTCGCTCGTGATGAAGGTAACGAATGACCAAACGGGTATTAAAAGTTAATCTTTAATTGCAAACAGTGTTTAAAACCTGACAGAGTTGACAGTACCCAACGCGTGTCAGCTCCTTTAACGTTCCTCGGCATGAATCTTTAATTTATTAGAGGAACACCATCATGAGGGCGCACGAAGCTTGCGACGAAATAAAAGACAAAAAAACATTTATAGCAACGAAAAACGGTAGCCCGCTTTTTGAAACGGACCTTATCACCGTAGATAATCAGAACACTTATATCATCATCGAAGGTTCCTACAGGCTTGGATTCAGAGAGGGACAATCGATCAGGTTAGTCATCGATCGATCCACACCTGACGGTGAGCAAACATTTGTGCCCAACCAAAGACTGAGAGAAGTTTTCTATCTCAGCATGGCAGGAAAACACTACGCTAAAGCGGGTACATTCAATTGCACTCTCGACAACATCAACCTGAAATACCGGTTGAATTTCAAACTGACATTTAATACACACGTCGAGGATATTGAAGTTGATCTGGTTATACCGTGATCACATCTAATTTTCCTCGCCGGTAAATCCGCTATCGCTGGCAAGCCAGTTCCCTCAATGTTTATTGGTGCTCACCAATCTTGTGTTCAACCGAGAAACCTGTGGGAGATTCTATGGTTGCGAACAACGTTTTTTAGGCAGTTTTGCTGACGTATGCTTTCTCGCTCTTCAGCAGCGCGTATGCAATACGCGCGAGTTTACGTGACAAAATCACCAGCGCTTCAGTGGTGGCCTTGCCCTTGTTTCGATGA
>NZ_CACSJY010000096.1:0-10427 GCF_902706155.1 Pseudomonas sp. 18058 | reverse complement strand
ATCTATTGCTGACCCACCGCTTTCGCGAGCAAGCCCGCTCCCACAGGGGATTTGTGTTGCTGCAAAGAGATTATTACTCCCACGGTAACGCTCTCTTGATTGATCCAGGTTTGTGCCTCACCCCCCGCAAGGCATAAGCTTCGCCCCCTACGACTTTCGTCTCATCTGCCGTTTTTTCAGGAAAGGCCCCATGTCCAGTCAGTTCCCCGAAGCACGTCCCCGCCGTCTGCGCCGCAATGCGAGCCTGCGCAGTCTGTTCCAGGAAACCGAATTCAGCCTGAACGACCTGGTGCTGCCGATCTTCGTCGAAGAAGAAATCGACGACTTCGTGCCGATCAAAAGCATGCCCGGCGTGATGCGCATTCCCGAGCGCAAACTGGCCAGCGAGATCGAGCGCTATGCGCGCGCCGGCATCAAATCGGTGATGACCTTTGGTGTGTCGCATCATCTGGACGGCAACGGCAGCGACACCTGGCGTGAAGACGGTCTGGTTTCGCGCATGTCGCGCATCGCCAAAGACGCTGTGCCGGACATGATCGTGATGTCCGACACTTGCTTCTGCGAATACACCGATCACGGCCACTGCGGTGTGATGCACAACCATGAAGTCGACAACGACCAGACCCTGATCAACCTCGGCAAGCAAGCCGTGGCCGCTGCCAGCGCTGGCGCTGATGTGATCGCGCCATCGGCGGCGATGGACGGTCAGGTGCGGGCGATTCGTCAGGCGCTGGACGCGGCCGGCTTCACCCAGATTCCGATCATGGCCTATTCGACCAAATTCGCTTCGGCGCTGTATGGCCCGTTCCGCGAGGCCGGTGGCAGCGCGCTGAAGGGCGACCGCAAAAGCTATCAGATGAACCCGATGAACCGCCGCGAAGCACTGCGTGAATCGCTGCTCGATGAGCAGGAAGGTGCCGATGCGCTGATGGTCAAACCGGCCGGTGCGTACCTGGACATCATCCGCGACATCCGCGAAGCCTCGAACCTGCCGTTGTCGGCGTATCAGGTGAGCGGCGAGTACGCGATGATCAAGTTCGGCGCGCAGGCGGGTGCAATTGATGAGGATCGTGTGGTGCGCGAAAGCCTGGGCGCGATTAAACGTGCGGGTGCGGATTTGATCTTCACCTACTTCGCGATGGACCTGGCCCTGGCCGGGATCTAAGCAACAGCGCAAATCAAAACTGTGGGAGCGGGCTTGCTCGCGAAGGCGTCGTGTCAGTCAGCACATCGAGTGCTGATACAGCGCTTTCGCGAGCAAGCCCGCTCCCACATTTGATTTGTGCTGGGTCAGGGGCAGTTGAAGTAGGGCCGGATGCCGTGATCGCGGAAGTAGCGCTCAATCACCTTCGGATCCGCGCTGTTATCGGCAATCGCCACATAGGTATCCGGGCGCAGCAGGTAAAAGCCGTTGCGCCCCAGTCCCGCCGTTTCAAACGCCGGGCGCCAGTCGAACACATGCAGCGGCAGATGATGTTCATTGCACCAGGCGATCATCTCGTCGCTGGTGTCGCCGTACACGTGCACCTGCCAGCACGGCTGGCGCAACGGTTCGTAATTATCCCCCTCACCATCATGCGCCCACGGCAAGCGGTCACCGCCGTGCACGTGGCCGGCCACGCCTAGGCTCAGCGGCATGCCGCGATAGTTGAGGGTGACCTGTGAAACCGTGCGAAAGAGGAATTCGCGACTGGCCTCGAATGAGGCCATTTTCGGAATCACAAACGGTGCCAGCCGCGTGCGCAGCAGGTCGGCGAGACGCCCCTCGGCGGTGACGAAACTGAAAACTTTGTCGGTCGTCGACACCAGTTTGCGGGCGAAGGCGATGCGTTCGGTTTCGTAAGTGTCGAGCAACTCCTGCGTGGCCGCGCCGCTGAGCACCGCCGCCAGTTTCCACGCCAGATTGATCGCATCGCCGATGCCGGTGTTCATGCCTTGCCCGCCAGCGGGGCTGTGCACGTGCGCGGCGTCGCCGAGCAGAAACGCCCGGCCACCGCGAAAGTGCTCGGCGACGCGGTGATGCACGCGATACGTGGAGAACCAGTGGACATCTTCAACATGGACGTTCAGGTGTTCGATGGCGCGGCTGCTGACGTCGGAAAACTCCAGCGTCTCCGCGCGCTGCGCCCGTTCATCGCGCACGGTGCCGATCAACCGCGCGCGGCCTTCGCCGGCCAGTGGGAAGACCGCGAGAAAATCTGCCTCGTCGAGATCGATGTGCAACTCGCCATTCATCGCCGGGCCGCTGGCCTGCACATCCGCGACGTAGAAAATCTGCTGATAAGTACCGCCGGGGAAACCGGCGTCGAGGGCTTTGCGCACCACCGAACGGGCGCCATCGCAGCCGGCCAGATAACAGGCCTGGCAGATTTCCTGCTCGCCATCGGGCAGGCGCAAATGCGCGGTGAGGCCGTCGCCGTCCTCGGTGAAACTCTCCAGCGTGGTGTTGCGCTCGACGGTGACGCCGTAGTCTTCGAGGCGTTCGATCAGCAGTTTTTCGTGCTGATCCTGCGGGAAGATTTCGACAAATGCGTAGGGCGTCAGGCCCTCGCCGATACGGTTCAGCGGCAGCTTCGCGACCGGTTTGCCACTGACCCAGAAATTCGCCGCCGCGACTCGGTGGCCGTTGCGCACGATGGTGTCGGAGAGATCCAGTTGCCGGTACAACTCAAGTGTTCGCGCCTGCACCGCCAGTGCCCGTGAAGTGGTGCCGGGGGCCGAGGTCTTGTCGATGATGCGCACGCGTACGCCGAGTTTGCTCAGCCACAGGGCCAGCACCAGACCGGTGGGGCCGGCGCCGGTGATCAATACGTCGCTGCGGTGCATGAGAGAGTCCTCTGCATGGGGTGCAGCAAGTATGGATCAGAAGGAGAGGGTGGCCAGTGGATTGGTCAGATGGTCGGTGTTCGGCTAGGGGGCTGTTGCGCGGCGTAGATCCGGACCCCTCACCCCAGCCCTCTCCCGAGGGAGAGGGAGCCGATTTGTGGGCTTTTCAAACTGTGCGTCCAACTCGGTGGCACACGTCGGCGTACCTCGAAAAAATACCTCAGTCAGTCCCCTCTCCCTCCGGGAGAGGGCCAGGGTGAGGGGCTGATTTGTGTATTTCCCAAGGCCTGAGTCCGACTCGGTATTTCAGGTCGCCGTACCTCGCACAAACACCTCGGTCAGTCCCCTCTCCCTCCGGGAGAGGGCCAGGGTGAGGGGCTGATTTGTGTATTTCCCAAGGCCTGAGTTCGACTCGATATTTCAGGTCGCCGTACCTCGCACAAACACCTCGGTCAGTCCCCTCTCCCTCTGGGAGAGGGCTAGGGTGAGGGGCTTTTCAGGCTTAGAAATCAATCGTCCCCGACAACTTCGCCACACGCGGTTCACCCTGCGTCAGGTAACCGCCCTGAGCCGATTCCCAGTACTTCTTGTTCGCCAGGTTCTCCACGCCCAGACGCAACGTCACGTCCTTCTCCGACACCTTGAACGCATACCGCGCGCCCGCATCGAAACGGTTCCACGTCGGCAGGCTCAGGTTGTTCGCCGCATCCGCATACTGCCCACCGGTACGCAGCATCCGCGCATTCAGCGCAACACCTTGCAGACCCGGCACATCCCAATCTGCACCCGCGTTGAACTGGAACGTCGGCACGCCAATCGCCCGGTTGCCGTCGTTGGCGCCGTTCTGGGTGTTTTTCAGTTCGGTGTCCATCAAGGTCAGGCCGCTGATCAAACGCAGACCGCTGACCGGCTCGCCGAAGACGTTCATTTCCACGCCTTTGTTGACCTGCTCGCCCTCACGCACGTAGGTGCAAGTGGTCGCACTGTCGATCTCGCAGTAACCGTCGCTCGGTTGCTCGATACGGTAAACACCCAGGCTCGCGCCGTAGGTGCCCATGTCGACCTTCACCCCGGCCTCGGTCTGCTTGGAACGCGCCGGTGCGTATACCTCGTTGCCGTTGGTCACGCGGAAACCGCCGCTGCTGGTCGGCGAGGTCGGACCCTGCGCCAGGCCTTCGATATGGTTGGCATAGAACGACACGTGATCCCACGGTTTGAACACGATGCCGTAGACCGGCGTGGTGATCGATTCGTCGTAGCTCGAAGAGCGCGGGCCGCTGCCGTAGCTGGCGTAGCTGTAACCCTGCACGACCAATTGCTGACGACGTAGGCCGGCAGTAACGAGCAGGCGATCGTCGAAGAAACCGAGGGTATCGGACAGCGCGATACTGCGGTTAAAGGTCTTGCCGACGATGCCCGGATCGCTGTTGTCGCCACCGGCGAAGTTGCCGACCGGCGATGGTGTTTGCACCGGGTGATAGATGTTGTTGGCGTATTTGGTCAGGTCGAAATCGTAGGCGCTGCGTTGTTCTGTCCAAATGCCGGTCAGGCCGAAGTTGAGCTTGTGGCTGACCGCGCCAGTGTCGAATTTGCCGTTGAGGCCGGCCATGACGCTGGTGTTGTCTTCGTCGTGGGGGATGAACGAACCGGTGGTGAACGAAGCACCGTTGTTGCCAACCAGCGTGGTCGAGTTGTAGCGCCCGACTTCGCGGGTGTGCTTGGCGCCGCCGGCAGCGTAGGCAGTCCAGTTATCGTTCAGATCGTATTCGGCGCGGAGCATGCCGAAAGTGTCTTCGATGTCGGTGTAGCCCCACTTCGGCGCGTAGTTGGTATCAGCCGATGGCGCGTCCGGAATGTGCGTGGCAGTACCGAGGTTGACCGAGTTGCGACCACCGTTGACGCGCTCTTTCTGATAGGCGAAGTCGCCGGACAGGCGCAGGGCATCGCCGCGATAATCGAGGCCGATGGCGAACAGTTTCGAGCGCTGGTTTTCGTGATCGATACCGGTATCGCCTTCGCGCTGCGACAGGTTGATCCGCGCGCCGAAGCGGTTGTCTTCACCGAAACGCTGGCCGATGTCGAAGTGCTGGCCGACGCGACCTTCGCTGTTGATGTCGGTGGTGAAGCGGCGCAGCGGCTCGTCGCCGGCGCGTTTTGGTTGCAGATTAACGCCGCCGCCGATGCCCGAACCGGTCGGGGTCACGCCGTTGATAAAGGCGTTCGGGCCTTTGAACACTTCCACACGTTCCAGGGCATCGGTGGAAATGATCTGCCGTGGCAGCACGCCGTAGAGGCCGTTATAGGAAATGTCGTCGCCATTCAGCGGCAGGCCACGAATCATGAACACCTGCGACTGGTTGGAAAAACCCGACGCCTGACGTACTGACGAATCGTTGAGCAGCACGTCGGCGACGTCTTCGGCTTGCTGATCCTGAATCAGTTGTTCGGTGTAGGACGCGGCGCTGAACGGCACGTCCATCATGTCCTGATTGCCCAACACACCGAGCTGACCGCCACGCGCGACCTGACCACCGCTGTAAACCGGGGGCAGGGCGTTTGGCGTTGGGGCTTGGGCATTGATGTTGACGTTGTCGAGCACCAGCTCTTTATTGTCAGCTTCGGCGGCGTGAGCGGTAACGGTCAGGGAGCACAGCAGGGCGAGCAACGTCGGGCGGAATGGGACGGCGAGTCGGGCTGGAGCGGGCATTGTTGTACCTGGAGGCGCACGGCCGGTGAGAAAAGTTAGGGCGGCGCGGGAACTCCTTGCGCAAATGCGACTCCAGGTGCAAATGATAGGTTTTCTCAGTCACGTTTTGCAATCAGTTTGTCAGTACTCCCCATAACACACGTAGGAGCTGCCGAAGGCTGCGATCTTTTGATCTGGTTTTTTAAAATCAAAGTCAAAAGATCGCAGCCTGCGGCAGCTCCTACACGGATTGTGTATGGTGATCGCGGCTCAACGGACTGGAAGGAGCGCCATGCACACCCCTCGATTACTGATCACCCTCGCCGCCATGCTCGTGCTGGCCGGTTGCGCCAGTCAGCGCAGCGACGAACCTGCACCGCGTGCGCCGAATGAAGTGAAGGCCGAAATCGTTCGGCTAATGCCCGCTAAAATCGCCGATCGGCAAGGCTGGGCCACCGATATCTATGCCGCTTTCGCCGCGCAGAACATCAGCCCGACCACGCAGAATCTCTGTTCAGTGCTGGCCGTGGCCGAGCAGGAATCAACCTTTCAGGCTGACCCCACCGTACCCGGTCTGGGCAAAATCGCCCGCGACGAAATCGATCGTCGCGCCGGCAAAGTGCACATCCCCAGCCTGTTGGTCAGCGGCGCGTTGCAAGTCAGCTCAACCAATGGCAAGACCTACAGCGAACGCCTCAACGCCGCGCGCAGCGAGAAGGAGTTGAGCGCAATCTTCGACGACTTCATCGGCAGGGTGCCCATGGGCCGCACGTTGTTTGGCGGCTTTAACCCGGTGCACACCGGCGGGCCGATGCAGGTCAGCATCGAATTTGCCGAGCAACACGCCAAGGATTATCCGTACCCGGTAGACGGCACGATTCGCCGCGAAGTGTTCAGCCGTCGCGGCGGCATGTATTTCGGCATCGCGCATTTGCTCGGTTACCCGGTGAGTTACCGCGAGCCGCTGTATCGCTTCGCCGATTTCAATGCCGGTTGGTACGCGAGTCGCAATGCCGCGTTTCAAAATGCGGTGAGCCGCGCTTCGGGCATTCCGCTGGCGCTGGACGGCGACCTGATTCGTTACGACTCGATCATGCCCGGCAGCACCGAACTGGCGGTGCGCACCCTCGGCAAATCGCTGGGTATGCGTAACCCAACCATTCGCGATCAACTGGAGAAGGGCAAAACACTGGAGTTCGAAGAGACCAAACTCTATCAACGGGTGTTTGAACTGGCGGAAAAAGCCGAAGGTAAAACGCTGCCGCGTGCGGTGTTGCCGGGGATCGTCCTGCAGAGCCCGAAAATCACCCGCAAACTCACCACCGCGTGGTTCGCCAAACGCGTGGACGAGCGTTACAAGCGCTGCATGGCCAAGGCCAACTAAATCAAGCGGACATAAAAAACCCGGCTGCGGGAGCCGGGTTTCTCTGGGTTGTTGCGATGACGCGAGTCATTCAGACAGCGCGGCGTTCAAGCAGACGATCAGAACCACCTTCAGCGACGGTGTTGCCTTGCAGACGATCCGAACCATCAGCGGCGACGGTGTTGCCTTGCAGACGATCCGAACCATCAGCGGCAACGGTGTTGCCCTGCAGACGTTCAGAGCCATCAGCGGCGACGGTGTTGCCTTGCAGACGATCGGAACCATCAGCGGCGACGGTGTTGCCTTGCAGACGATCGGAACCATCAGCGGCAACGGTGTTGCCTTGCAGACGATCGGAACCATCAGCGGCGATGGTGTTGCCTTGCAGGCGATCAGAGCCATCTGCCGCAACAGCGTTCTGGTACAGACGATCCGAGCCGTCGGCGGCGATCATCGTGTGGGTTGGGGTAGCGGCGAAAGCGTTAACGGCGAAGACCGAGAAAGCGATGCTGAGAAGAGTTTGGCGTTTCATGATGGTGTGCTCCGGGGTGTTGTTGGTTGGTATGGAGCCGATGTTACGCCGGGGATTTTTTATGAGAACTTCATTGACGTGATGGTGAACATCGACAGCAATGATGGTTGAAACGCACCCGTGTAGGAGCTGCCGAAGGCTGCGATCTTTTGATCTTGATTTGAAAGGGCAAGAGCTAAAGATCGCAGCCTTCGGCAGCTCCTACCGGGGACTTCAGAGGACTTTTACTGCGCGGCCAATCGCCTGAATCGGCCCGGTCGGTTTGCCGATCGGCGAGCCATTGGCGCCTTCCAGCGTCAACTCGAACAACTGATTCGGCTGCAGCGGCGGCAGTTTATCCAACGGCACCCGCAACGCCTCGCCCGGTTTGACCAAGCCCAGCGACACCGGGCCTTGCCAGCCATCAGCCTTGGTCCAGAATTCCAGCGCCTTGTCCGCCGGCACTTCGACCACGCCCAGCGGAATCAACTGAATCTCCCGCGAGTCGCTCGCCTGAATCACCCAGCCCGGCGCTTTGTCCTGCGGCGCCACCAGTACCACCAGATAACTCGGCTTCGGCGTGGTCTGGGTCAGCAACATCGCGCCCAACACCAACGTCGCGGCCAGACCGGCAGCGGTCAACCCACGCCACAATGGCAACAGATTCCACCAGGACGTCGCCGGCGCTGTCTGCGTCAGCCGATCCACACTGCGTTCGATCCGCCGCCACAGCTGCGCCGAAGGTTGCTGTGGTTCGGCCAGATCCGTCAGCTCCAGCAAACGCCGCTCCCAAGCATCCACAGCCGCGCGCAAATCCGCATCATGCTGCAGACGCTGTTGCACCTCGATGCGCTGCTCGGCCGACAGGGTGCCGAGCACATATTCGCCGGCCAGTTCATCACGATCCTGCGCCGATTCAATGGTCATCCCATGCACTCCCGCAGCGCAGTGAGGCTGCGTTTGATCCAGGCTTTGACGGTGCCCAGCGGCGTGTCGAGGCGCGCGGCAATCTGCGCGTGGCTGTAGCCGTCGACGTAGGCGTGAAGGATGCAGTGGCGGCGCTGCGGCTCCAGTTGTTCGAGGCAACGGTGAATGCGCGCCGAATGCGCGTGGGCGTCGAACGCATCCTCGTCGTGCACAGGCATTTCATGCGCTTCGTTGAACGGCGTTTCCCGCGCCTGATTGCGCAACTGATTCAGCGCCAGATGGCGGGTCACGCTGAACATCCAGCCGCGCGCCGAACCGCGCGCCGGATCAAAACCCGCCGCGCCGTTCCAGATTTTGATAAAGGCTTCATGGACGATGTCCTCCGCCAGCGCCGTGTCTCGCACCAGCCGCTTGGCCACACCGAGCAGACGCGGGCCTTCCTGCACATACAAATCGCGCAGGGCCGCACGCTCGCCCCGGGCACAGGCGGCGAGGCGGGCTTGGTAATCGAACTCGGATTCGGCTAAAGGCATGTCGTGCAATCTAGCTCACATTCCCCAAAACACCACTGATCCCAGTGGGAGCGGGCTTGCTCGCGAAGGCGTCGTGTCAGTCAACTCATTCTTCTCTGATACAACGCCTTCGCGAGCAAGCCCGCTCCCACAAAAGCATGGGATCAGTTGGCGGCCCAGAAGATGTAATCGGCCTGATACTTCACCACTTCCTGCTTGCCCTTGTTCGCCGCCGTGCATTCACTGCCCGGCGCCACGCCGCCCTTGAGCGCAACCCGCTGGATGTAACTCACACCACTCATCGCGCCTTTACCTTCAGCCGGATTGGCCTTGACCAGTTGATAAGGCAGGTTCCCCGGTGTTGACGGCGCCACGGCCAGTTGCGTGCCGGTGACTTTCGAACCGTCCTTGGCCTGCCACGTAGCCGGCGGGCCGAAATAAGTGCCGACCTGCTTGCCGCTGCGATCATTGAGCACCGCTTTCGGGCCAACGAACGTCCACTCGGTCTGCCCGGCGGCGTTGGGTTTGTCGCGGCATTCATAAGTAATCTCGCCAACCCCGGTGGTTTCCATGGCGATCTTGTGGCCGTCCGGGACTTTAATCGCATCGGGATAACTGCTTTGGGCGAAGGTCGTCGAGGTGACGGCGAGCAAACCGGTGAAGCCAATCAGTTGGGTGATGTTCATCAGGTGTTCTCCGAAAAGGGTAAACCGCTGGCAGCCGAGGAGGGCTGTTACAGGGACTACCCGTGGCGGAGCGGTTTGGATGCAGTGCCTGAAAAATAAATTTCAAACACCCTGAAGCCCCACTGGGCAGGGAGGTAGACCCAAAGGCTGCAAATGCACTACAACTGAAGTGGGCGGATAACCAATCGAAAGGGGGGAGCTATGTATCAACTCTACGGACATCGAAATTCCGGCGCAGCCGCCATCGAAGCGGCGCTGGAGCTGTGCCAGATCGCCTATCGCTTCATCGATATCGAAGCCAGCAGCGAGGCCGCCGAGGCGCTGGCCAAACTCAATCCGCTGAAACAGATCCCGACCCTGCAATTGCCCGACGGCAGTGCGCTGACCGAAAGCGCGGCGATTCTGATTCACCTCGGGCTGACCTTTCCCAAGTCCGGTTTGCTGCCAGTCGAGGCCGCCGAGCGTGACCAGGCGATTCGCGGCATGGTTTATATCGTCAGCAATTGTTACGCAGCAATTGGCGTGATCGACTACCCCGAACGCTGGCTATTGATGCCCGACGAAGCGTCGCGACAGAACCTGATGGCCGGTGCCCGTGAGCGATTGCACTGGAGTTGGGAAGTGTTCGCCGACCAGTTCTCCGCCGAACTGTACCTGGACGACGAAACGCCGGGCGCGCTGGATGTATTGGCGGCGGTGGTAACCCGTTGGGCGGGGAGCCGCGAGCATTTGCGCCAGACGCGGCCGGGGTTTTACGCGTGGCTGCAACGCATTGACCGGCACCCGGTGCTGTCCCCGGTGTTTGCCCGGCATTGGCCTGCTTGAACTTGGCGCAAAACCAAAATGTGGGAGCGGGCTTGCTCGCGAATGCGGTGGGTCAGTCGACAGATAAATTGACTGACCCACCGCATTCGCG
>NZ_CACSJY010000095.1:0-11677 GCF_902706155.1 Pseudomonas sp. 18058 | reverse complement strand
TCATCGAAACAAGGGCAAGGCCACCACTGAAGCGCTGGTGATTTTGTCACGTAAACTCGCGCGTATTGCATACGCGCTGCTGAAGAGCGAGAAAGCATACGTCAGCAAAACTGCCTAAAAAACGTTGTTCGCAACCATAGAATCTCCCACAGTGTCTGTGCCGTGCACAAAATTTGTGATCACCACTGAACCTGTGGGAGCTGGCTTGCCAGCGATAGGGCCATTGAAATCACCGCACTAATGCCCCGCCTGCCAAGGCTGCCCCAACGAAACCGGCGCATACAACCGCGTCCGCACCGCATCCCGCGACAACAACACCAACACCAAAATCGTCGCCACGTACGGCAGCATCGCCAGCAAACTCGACGGAATCGCCAGCCCCAACCCCTGCGCGACCAAATGCAGGATGCTGGCGAGGCCAAACAGATACGCCCCGAGCAACAACCGCCACACCCGCCAACTGGCAAACACCACCAGCGCCAACGCGATCCAGCCACGCCCGGCGGTCATGTTTTCCGCCCACATCGGCGTATACGCCAGCGACAAATAAGCCCCGGCCAACCCGGCCATCGCTCCACCAAACAGCACCGCTAGAGTACGCACGGTCAACACCGGCAAGCCCATCGCACTGGCCGCATCCGGGTTCTCGCCGACTGCTTGAATGATCAACCCGACACGACTTTTGATGATCACCGACGCCACCAACGCAAACAGCGCGAACGACAGATACACCAGCAGATCCTGCGCAAACAGCATCCGCCCGATCAGCGGAATTTCACTCAGATAAGGAATCGCCAACGGCTCAAAACCCGCCAGCGGTTTGCCCACCCAGGCCGCGCCGACAAACGTCGACAGCCCGACACCAAAAATCGTCAGAGCCAAACCGGTCGCCACTTGATTGGCATTGAACACCAGCGCCACCAGCGCAAACAGTGACGACAACAACATCCCGGCCAACATCGCCAACAACACGCCAAGCCACAGGTTGCCGCTGTTCAGCGCGACGATAAAACCGATCACCGCGCCAAACAGCATCATCCCTTCCTGCCCGAGGTTGAGCACGCCGCTCTTCTCGCAGATCAGCTCACCCAGCGCCACCAGCAACAGCGGCGTGCCGCAACGCACCATGGCGTAGAAAATATTGCTCAACAGATCGATATCCATCACAGCGCTCCAGCGGTTATGGCGGTGGTCGACGAGCGCTTCACCCAGCGCAGATTCAGGCGTGGCCGATAGAGGATCAGCACGTCACAGGCGAGCAGGAAAAACAGCATCATGCCCTGAAACAACTGGGTGATTGCTTGCGGCAGATTCATCGTCATTTGCGCGCTCTCGCCACCGATGTACAGCAGCGCCATCAACAGGCTGGAAAACAGAATCCCGATCGGATTCAGTCGGCCAAGAAACGCCACGGTGATTGCCGCATAGCCATACCCCGGCGACACCTGCGGCACCAGTTGACCTATCGGGCCGGTGACTTCGCAGACACCGGCAAGCCCGGCCAAACCGCCGCTGATCAACAGCGCGAGCCAGATCAAACGCTTCTCGCGAAAGCCGACAAACCCCGCCGCACGCTTGTCCAGCCCGAGCACTTTGATCTGGAAACCGACAAAGCTTTTCTGCAACAACACCCACACCGCGACCAGTGCGAGCAGGGCGAAATACACCCCGGCGTGCACGCGGCCATCCTCCATCAACAACGGCAAACGGCTGGCGTCGCCGAACATCGCCGACTCGGGAAAGTTGAATCCGGCCGGATCCTTCAGCGGCCCGTGCACGCAGAACAGCAGCAGATTCAGCGCGATGTAATTGAGCATGATGCTGGTGAGGATTTCATTGGCGTTGAAACGTGTGCGTAACCACGCGGTCAGCCCGGCCCACGCCGCGCCGGCGAGGGTGCCGGTGAGCAGAATCAACACCAGCGCCCAACGGCTTTGCATGTCGATGATGTTCACCGCCAACGCACTGCCGGCGAGGGCACCGAGGAGCAATTGACCTTCGGCGCCGATGTTCCAGATCCGCGCCTGATAGGCCACTGCCAAGCCCAGTGCGCAGAGCAGAATCGGCAGCGCCTTGACCAGTAATTCGGAGACGCCATACAAATCGCTGACCGGTGAAATCAGCAGCGTGTGCAAGGTTTGCAGCGGGTCGTGACCGAGGGCGATAAACAGCAGCGAGCCGCAACCGAGCGTCAGCGCCGCCGCCAGTAACGGCGAGCACCACAGCATCACGCGCGATTGCTGGCCACGGGGTTCGAGGGAAAGCAGCATGAGTAAAACTCCGTTAAACCGTGGCGGCAGAAGGTGGGTTGTCGAACTGGCCGGCCATCCAGCCGCCGACGTCGCTGAGTTGCGTATCGGTGGTGTTGTGCAGCGCCGAGAGGCGTCCGCCGCACAACGCGCCGAGGCGGTCGCTGATCTGGAACAATTCATCGAGGTCTTCGGAAATCACCAGAATCGCCGCGCCGGCATCGCGCAACGCGATCAACGCACGGTGGATGGTCGCGGCGGCGCCGACATCGACGCCCCAGGTCGGGTGCGCCGCGATCAGCAGTTTCGGTTGCTGAAGGATTTCCCGGCCGAGGATGAATTTCTGCAAGTTGCCGCCGGACAGGCTGCGCGCAGCGGTTTGCGCGTCCGGGGTTTTCACGCCGAAGCGCTGAATGATTTGTTGGGCGAGGGCTTCGACTTTGCCGCGTTCGATCAAACCGTGGCTGACCAAGCCTTGTTGGAACGCGGTGAGCAGAGCGTTATCGGCCAGACTCAATTCCGGCACCGCACCGTGACCGAGGCGCTCGGCGGGGACGAACGCCAGGCCCAATTTGCGTCGCGCGTCCGGGCGTAAATCGGCGACGTGTTGCTCGGCGAATCGAATGGTTGCAGCTTCCGCCCGAGGCAAGGTTTGTTCGCCGCTGAGCAGGGCCAGCAACTCATCCTGACCATTACCGGCAACCCCGGCGATACCGACGATCTCACCGCTGCGTACCTGCACATCAATTCCCGTCAGCGAGCAGCCGAACGGATCCGGGTTGTGCCAGCTCAAGCCCTTCACCTGCAAAAACGCCGCGCCGCCGCTGACTTTCGGATAGTCACCAATCAACGCCGCCGCTTCGCCAACCATCAACTGCGCTAACTGCTGATCCGAGCATTCGGCCGGCACGCAATGCCCGGCCACGCGCCCGCCGCGCAGAACCGTCGCGCTGTGACACAGCGCGCGAACTTCGCCGAGTTTATGGCTGATAAACAGAATACTGCAGCCCTCGGCGGCGAGACGGCGCAGGGTGATGAACAATTCGTCGGCCTCCTGCGGCGTCAGTACCGACGTCGGTTCGTCGAGAATCAGCATACGAATGTCCTGCATCAGGCAACGGATGATTTCCACGCGCTGGCGTTCGCCGATCGACAGGCTGTGGACAAGTCGCTCCGGCTCCAGCGCCATGCCATAACGGCGCGACACTTCACGAATTTTCGGTTCCAGTTGTTTCGGCGTGCCAGCCTTGGCGCCCATCGCCAGCGCGATGTTCTGCGCGACGCTGAGGGTTTCGAACAGCGAGAAATGCTGGAACACCATACCGATGCCCAACTGCCGCGCCTGCGCCGGATTGCGAATGTTGACTCGCTGGCCCTGCCAAAGCATTTCCCCGGCGTCGGCCTGGGTGACGCCGTAGATGATCTTCATCAACGTACTTTTGCCCGCGCCGTTTTCACCGAGCAGTGCGTGAATTTCACCGGGCGCGATGCTCAGGTCGATGGCGTCGTTGGCCAGACAACCGGGGTAGCGTTTGCTGATGTGGCGCAGTTGCAGGCGCGCAGGAGTAGAAGCAATTGGCATGACAGGCTCGACTTGCTTGGAGTTGTGCCTGTGGATAAAGCAATTTCCTGGCCATTGAGTCAGGAACCCGAGCGGGCTGCGGGTGGCAGCGCTCGGCGCAGAGCATTGCGCTGAAAATCGGCAGGATTTGCAGCACCAATTCGGAGCAAAGCCGTTGATCGGGCTCCAGTTTTGCCCGGCGGCAACTGATCAAAAAACGAGCAAACCCTTGGGAGCTAGGCAGAACCTGCGACTGCGGCGGTCATAAACGGGTTATCCACAGGTTGCTCCACAGTTATTGTGCGCAAGCCGAAACGCCGGGCATAAGCACTGTGGTGCTTTCTTCTAATGGTGATAAACGCGGCTAACTGATTGTTTCTGCTTGGAAATTACATTTCGTCGGGCAAATTGAACGAAAAGTGAACAAACCGCGTAAAGCCACGTTACAGAAGGGTTACAGCGTTATGTGCTCAGGTTATCCACAGTCGGGTGCACAGCAGATGTGGGCAAGTTTGCGGAATATGAAATTTCGCATCCGCCCCAAAACATCGCAGCCTAAAAACGCCGTGACACAAAATTAACGACAACAATGGATCTGTAGGAGCTGCGGCACGCTGCGATCTTTTGACCTTGCTTCACCGCTCCAACAAAATCCGACCCCGACTCAAATCCGCCAACTGCCCCTGCAACACCGCAATCTGCGTTTCCCCCACCGCCAACCTCAACTCAACCCCATTCGCCGTAAAATTCTCTTCAACAACCAGCCCACCCAAATCCGCCACGCGCAACTTCACTAACGCCAACTCGGCAAACCCGCAAGCACAACTCAACGCCACCCGACTGATCAACTCAACCTTCGCCGCCGTCTGCAAACACTTGTTCGCCCCACCGCCATACGCGCGGGCCAACCCGCCAGTCCCCAGTTGAATCCCGCCGTACCAACGAATCACCAGCACCGCGACCTGATCGCAATCCTGCGCTTCAATCGCCGCCAGAATCGGGCGCCCCGCAGTACCGCCCGGCTCGCCGTCGTCATTGCTGCGATATTGATCGCCAAGTTTCCAAGCCCAGCAATTGTGCGAAGCATTCAAATCGCTGTGCTGTTCAAAGAACGCCTGCGCATCAGCAGGGCTGCCGATCGGTGTGGCGAAGGTGATAAAGCGGCTTTTGCGAATCTCTTCGCGGTACTCGCAAAAACCGCTGAGGGTGAAAGGCATAAACGTCTTATAGAGAAGGAGTGAGGCCGCAGCCTTTGAGAATGATGCGGATCAGGTTGTTGCCGGCGTCTTCCATGTCCTGCTTGGTCAGCTTGCTGCGACCGCTGACTCGGCAGATCTGCGTGGCAAAGTCAGCGTAATGCTGAGTGCTGCCCCACAACAGAAAGATCAGGTGCACCGGATCAACCGCGTCCATTTTGCCGGCATCGATCCACGCCTGAAACACTGCCGCACGGCCGGTGAACCAGGCGCGGTAATCCTGATTGAAATATTCGGTCAGACATTCGCCGCCGCTGATCACTTCCATCGCAAAGATTCGCGAGGCTTGCGGCTGGCGACGGGAAAATTCCATCTTGGCGCGGATGTAGCGGGTCAGCGCCTCGGCCGGATCGTCCTCGGCGGTGAGCGTGTTGAAGGTGCTGTCCCACAGCTCGATGATGTTGCTCAGCACCGCCACGTACAAACCGAGTTTGTTGGTGAAGTAGTAATGCAGGTTCGCCTTGGGCAACCCGGCATTCTGGGCGATGGTGTTCATGCTGGTGCCTTTGTACCCGTGACGGGCGAACTCGTCTTCGGCGGCTTTGAGAATGGTCTCTTCGTTTTTCTGACGAATGCGGCTGGCGGGTTTGCCGCCATGGGCTGGGACTTCAAAGGTCATAGGCACTTCCGGGTTTGTCTGTGGGTGCAACCAGTTGCGTTGATAGCGCACCCACAGGCATCCGACAAGTCTTTGCGCGATAAAACCGTTACGCCTGTTCGATCTTGTTCAGCGGCGCGTGGGTTTCAGTGGCTTCGGTTTTCGACTCCGGCAGCAACAGGCACAGGATGATGGCGGTCAGGCCACCGCTGGTGATCGCCGAGTCGAACAGGTTTTGCACCAGTTTCGGCAGCAGGTGCAGCAGGTTCGGTTGTGCGGCGATGCCCAGGCCGACGCCGAACGAAGTGGCGATGATCAGCATGCTGCGCCGATCCAGCGACGACTGCGCGAGGATGCGCACGCCGGCCGCGGCCACCGCGCCGAACATCACCAGAGTCGCGCCACCCAATACCGGTTTCGGAATCTGTTGCAGCACCGCGCCGATCATCGGAAACAAGCCGAGACAAAACAGGATCGCGCCGATGTACAGCCCGACGTAGCGGCTGGCGACGCCGGTCAACTGGATCACGCCGTTGTTCTGCGCAAACGTGGTGTTGGGGAAAGCGCTGAAGGTCGCGGCGATCATGCAGCTCACGCCATCACCGAGCACGCCACCGCGCAGGCGGCTTATATAAGATGGGCCGCTGATCGGCTGACGAGCGAGCATGCAATTGGCGGTGAGGTCACCGACGGTTTCGATGGTGCTGATCAGATAAATCAGCGCGACCGGCAGGAAAGCTGTCCAGTCGAAGCTGAATCCGAACTTGAACGGTGTAGGAAAACTCACCAGCGGCAAGTCAGGCAATGGCTGCGGCACCAGTTTCCCACTGAACCACGCGGCCAGACTGCCGAGCAACAGTCCGATGATGATCGCCGACAAACGAACCCAGGGTGTATTGGAGCGGTTGAGCAGAATGATCGTCAGCAACACAAACACGCCCAGCGCCAGATTGCCCGGCGCACCGAAGTCCGGCGCATTGAAACCGCCTCCGAGATCAGTGATACCGACTTTGATCAGACTGATGCCGATCAGGGTGATGACGATCCCGGTCACCAGCGGCGTAACGACTCGACGCAATTGCCCGATGAAACGGCTGAGGACGATCTGCACGATCGCGCCGAAAAAGCACACGCCGAAGATCATCGCCAGAATGTCTTCCGGGCTGCCGCCGCGTTGCTTGACCAGAAATCCGGCCGACAGTACCGCGCCGAGAAAGGCGAAACTGGTGCCTTGCAGACAGATCATCCCGGCGCCGATGCCGAACGGCCGCCGCGCCTGAATAAAGGTGCCGACGCCCGACACCATCAACGCCATGCTGATCAGGTAAGGCAGATAAGCGGTCAGCCCCAGCGCCGAACCAATCACCAGCGGCGGGGTGATGATGCCGACGAAACTGGCGAGCACGTGTTGCAGCGCTGCGAGCGTTGCGGCGAGTGGTTTGGGGCGGTCGTTGAGGCCGTAGATCAGGTCGCTGGACGGTGCGGAATCTGGCTGCATGGCTTAAGGCTTCTTATCAAAGGAACGAAGTAATTCCCCCTCTGCAAAAACCTGTCCACTTGCTCAACTTATTTTCTCTGTAGGAGCTGCCGAAGGCTGCGATCCCTTGATCTTGCTGTACTTCACCAACATCGCAATCCCGATCAACGCGTCGCCGCCAAACTCTCCAAAAAGCTCTCCAGCACCAAATGAGGGCGCCGCCCCTTGCGCGTGACCGATGCCAGACTCAAATCGTAAAACCGCGTCCCTGCTTTCAAGGCACGCAAACGCCCCTGCTGCACCCAAAGGCTGGCGTAATGATCCGGCAGATAACCAATGTATCGCCCGGTCAAAATCAAAAACGCCATGCCCTCACGGTCAGAAGCACTGGCCGTGCAATTGAGCGCCTGGTAATGCGCCTGAATATCCGCCGGCAAACGAAACGTTGGCGCAATCGCGTCCTGACTGTTCAGGCGCTCGTCATCCAGTTGCTTGTCATCAACGTAAAACAGCGGATGCCCGACCGCGCAATAAAGCAGCGAACGCTCGCTGTACAGCGGCTGATATTCCAGTCCCGACAACGCACTGGCCTGCGGCACCACGCCGACATGCAGGCGGCCATCGAGCACACCTTGCTCGACTTCGTTCGGCGCAATCATGCGGATCTGAATCTGCACATCCGGCCCGCGTTCCTTCAACTGCGCGAGGGCGTGGGTGATGCGCATGTGGGGCAGGGTGACGAGGTTGTCGGTCAGGCCGATGATCAGCTCACCGCGCAAATGCTGGTGCAGGCCGTTGACCTCGGTGCGAAAACTTTCCAGCGCACTTAATAGTTGCAACGCCGATTGATAGACCTCGCGTCCTTCCTCGGTCAGCGAAAATCCGGCGCGACCACGCTGGCATAGACGCAAACCGAGGCGCTGCTCCAGATCACTCATCTGTTGGCTGATCGCTGAGCGACCGATGCCGAGCACGGTTTCCGCCGCCGAGAAGCCGCCGCACTCGACCACGCTGCGAAAGATCCGTAGCAGGCGAATATCAAAGTCACTGACCTGGGCCAGCGGATCGGGGCGGCGACTGCTCATCTTATTGTTCTCATTGTTTAGCAAAGTTCTAACTGAAGGTTAGAAGAGTTGGATTTCACCGACTTTATCGCCGTGGCAATTTAGCTGCAACAACGCTTTTTATCTCCCTGACGCTTATGCCCTGCGAGGTTTTGCCCGATGAACATGCCTGAAAACGCTCAGTCGCCACTGGCCAGCCAACTGAAGCTGGATGCGCACTGGATGCCGTACACCGCCAACCGTAACTTCCAGCGCGATCCGCGTTTGATCGTTGGCGCCGAAGGCAGCTGGCTGATCGACGACAAGGGCCGCCGGGTATACGACTCGCTATCCGGTCTGTGGACCTGCGGCGCCGGTCACACCCGCAAGGAAATTCAGGAAGCGGTCTCCAAGCAGTTGGGCACCCTCGATTACTCGCCGGGCTTCCAGTACGGTCACCCGTTGTCGTTCCAGCTGGCCGAGAAAATCACCGAGCTGACCCCGGGCAACCTCAACCACGTGTTCTTCACTGACTCGGGCTCCGAGTGCGCCGACACCGCGGTGAAAATGGTGCGTGCCTACTGGCGCCTGAAAGGTCAGGCGACCAAAACCAAAATGATCGGCCGTGCCCGTGGTTACCACGGTGTGAACATCGCCGGCACCAGCCTCGGCGGCGTCAACGGCAACCGCAAACTGTTCGGTCAGTCGATGATGGACGTCGATCACCTGCCGCACACGCTGCTGGCGAGCAATGCGTTCTCCCGTGGCATGCCGGAGCAGGGTGGTATCGCACTGGCCGATGAGCTGCTGAAGCTGATCGAGCTGCACGATGCTTCGAACATCGCTGCCGTATTCGTTGAACCGATGGCCGGTTCCGCTGGCGTGCTGGTACCGCCACAGGGTTACCTGAAACGTCTGCGCGAGATCTGCGATCAGCACAACATCCTGCTGGTGTTCGACGAAGTGATCACTGGTTTCGGTCGTACCGGCAATATGTTCGGCGCCGACACCTTCGGCGTGACCCCGGATCTGATGTGCATCGCCAAGCAAGTCACCAACGGCGCGATCCCGATGGGCGCGGTGATTGCCAGCTCTGAGATCTATCAGACGTTCATGAATCAGCCGACGCCGGAATACGCCGTGGAATTCCCGCACGGCTACACCTACTCGGCGCACCCGGTGGCTTGCGCCGCTGGCCTGGCGGCACTCGACCTGCTGCAAAAGGAAAACCTGGTGCAGAGCGTCGCGGAAGTCGCGCCGCATTTCGAAAACGCGCTGCATGGCCTGAAAGGCTCCAAGCACGTCATCGACATTCGTAACTTCGGCCTGGCCGGTGCGATCCAGATTGCCGGTCGTGACGGCGACGCCATCGTGCGTCCGTTCGAAGCGGGCATGGCTCTGTGGAAAGCCGGGTTCTACGTACGTTTCGGCGGCGACACCCTGCAGTTCGGCCCAACCTTCAACAGCAAGCCGCAAGACCTCGATCGTCTGTTTGACGCGGTCGGCGAAGTGCTGAACAAGCTCGACTGATTCCACGCAGAACCTGTGGGAGCCGAGCTTGCTCGCGAAGGCGTTCTGAAGAGCGCCAAAGACATCCGGCTCCCCCACAAAGCTACCTATATATAGAAGGCGCCCTTCAATGGGCGCCCGCTGAACAAAAAATCAGGAGTTTTCGATGAGCGTTATCCCGCATTTGATCAATGGCGAACTGGTGACTGAGAACGGTCGCGCGGTTGATGTGTTCAACCCGTCCACCGGTCAGGCTATCCACAAGCTGCCATTGGCCACCCGCGAAACCATCCAGAAAGCCATCGATGCCGCCAAGGCTGCGTTCCCGGCCTGGCGCAACACGCCACCGGCCAAACGTGCCCAGGTGATGTTCCGCTTCAAGCAACTGCTCGAGCAGAACGAAGCGCGCATCTCGCAACTGATCAGCGAAGAACACGGCAAGACCCTCGAAGACGCTGCCGGTGAACTGAAGCGCGGCATCGAGAACGTCGAGTTCGCCTGCGCCGCCCCGGAAATCCTCAAGGGCGAGTACAGCCGCAACGTCGGCCCGAACATCGACGCATGGTCGGACTTCCAGCCACTGGGCATCGTTGCCGGTATCACCCCGTTCAACTTCCCGGCCATGGTGCCGCTGTGGATGTACCCGCTGGCGATCGTCTGCGGCAACTGCTTCATCCTCAAGCCGTCCGAGCGTGACCCGAGCTCGACATTGCTGATCGCTCAGTTGCTGCTGGAAGCCGGTTTGCCGAAAGGCGTAATGAGCGTGGTGCACGGTGACAAGACTGCCGTGGACGCGTTGATCGAAGCGCCGGAAGTCAAAGCGCTGAGCTTCGTTGGTTCGACGCCGATTGCTGAGTACATCTACGCCGAAGGCACCAAGCGCGGCAAACGCGTGCAGGCACTGGGCGGCGCGAAGAACCATGCAGTACTGATGCCGGATGCCGATCTGGATAACGCGGTCAGCGCACTGATGGGCGCGGCGTACGGTTCGTGCGGCGAGCGTTGCATGGCGATTTCTGTTGCCGTGTGTGTTGGCGACCAGGTTGCGGATGCGCTGGTGGCGAAACTGGTGCCACAGATTCAGGCGCTGAAAATCGGTGCCGGCACTTCGTGCGGTCTGGACATGGGCCCACTGGTCACCGGTCAGGCGCGCGACAAAGTCAGCGGTTACGTTGATGACGGCGTGGCAGCGGGCGCGACCCTGGTGGTCGACGGCCGTGGTTTCAGCGTCGCTGGTCATGAAGAAGGCTTCTTCCTCGGTGGCTGCCTGTTCGACAACGTCACCCCGGAAATGCGCATCTATAAAGAAGAGATCTTCGGCCCGGTACTGTGCATCATTCGCGTGAACAGCCTGGAAGAGGCAATGCAACTGATCAACGATCACGAATACGGTAACGGCACCTGCATCTTTACCCGTGACGGTGAAGCGGCGCGTCTGTTCTGCGACGAGATCGAAGTCGGCATGGTTGGCGTCAACGTGCCACTGCCAGTACCGGTGGCTTACCACAGCTTCGGCGGCTGGAAGCGTTCGCTGTTTGGCGACCTCCACGCTTATGGCCCGGACGGCGTGCGCTTCTACACCCGTCGCAAAGCGATCACCCAGCGCTGGCCGCAGCGTGCGAGCCACGAGGCTTCGCAGTTCGCCTTCCCTAGCTTGTAAGTAGAAGGGCAGGGCAACGAAGGCCGACCCCTTGGGGTCGGCCTTCGTGTTTGCGGGCTTTTTTGACCAATGTGACAGAAATATGAAAATAGACGTTGACGGCAAATTCCAGACGTCTATAATTCGCCCCACTTCCGGCGCAGTCGAAACGGAAAACTCCTTGAGATTCAATGGGTTATGCAGGTTTCGGCAGCAAGTGCTTCAGTTCATCGAAGCCAAAAGGAAGTTGAAAAAGAGGTGTTGACAGCAGCGTGTAACGCTGTAGAATTCGCCTCCCGCTGACGAGAGATCTGAAGCGCAAGTGGTTGAAGTTGTTGAAGAATT
>NZ_CACSJY010000094.1:0-14109 GCF_902706155.1 Pseudomonas sp. 18058 | reverse complement strand
ACGAAGCATTCTTTATCGGCGCTTTGGTGGAAGGGGTGGGGCCGATGTCTCCCACAGTCTGTACTGGGCTAACAGTCAGAAGCTGGCTTTTGGTCCCACCCACCCCTTCGAGTCCTACCATACAAGCGGGCTTGCTCGCGAAAGCGGTGTTTCAGTTACACAGGAGCAGTCAGACCTGACGCCTTCGCGAGCAAGCCCGCTCCCACAGGGGAATTGGGGTGTTTCGGCAAGTGGGGCTGTGAGGGCCGGCAGTGAAACCGCCAGCCCCGTCACAAATCCGCAGGGTCTGATTCGATCATCAAACCCGGTGGGGTTCAGGCGTCAGGCGCCTGATCTTTCGGTGCTTCGGTTGCATCAACATCATCTTCTGTTGCCACTTCACCCTCAGGGTTCAGTGCTGCTTCTTCAGCGGTTTGCTTCTTGCGCTGAAGCTTTTCCTCTTTCTTCTGTTCCTTTGCCAAGTCGCGTTGACGTTTGGCGAAGGAGTAATTGGGTTTGGCCATGGGCGTTCCTCTAGGTCGAAGGTGAGGTTGAGCGGCGCGTATTCTGCCCTGTATCGACGTCCGAGGGTTAACCGGGTTTTTGATCGACCCACTTTGGCGTGACGGTCGGCTTCCAGTTATCCAGGGCATCGAGCAGCGTTTGCGGCGATTCGCTCACTTGCAGCATGTCACGGTGTGGCGCGCGAACGAAGCCTTCGCCGACGATGTGGTCAAGAAAAGCAGTGAGTTTGCTGTAAAAACCGTTCACTTCGAGCAGACCCAGCGGTTTGCCGTGATAGCCGAGCTGGCCCCAGGTCCAGACTTCAAACAATTCTTCCAGCGTGCCGAGGCCGCCGGGCAGGGCGATAAACGCATCGCTGAGCTCCGCCATCCGCGCCTTGCGCGCGTGCATGCCGTCGACCACTTCCAGACGTGTCAGGCTTTTGTGACCGATTTCCTTGTCCATCAGGCTCTGCGGAATGATGCCGATCACTTCGCCACCAGCGGCCAACGCGGCGTCGGCGACAATCCCCATCAAACCCACGGCGCCACCGCCGTAAACCAGCGTCAGTTTACGCTCGGCGAGGGCTCTGCCTAACGCAACGGCAGCTTCGGTGTAAGCCGGATCAGTACCGGCGTTGGCACCGCAAAATACACAAACGGATTTCAGAGACATGCTTTTCTCCTGGGTCAATCCGACACAGGGTAATGGCTGGCACGCCTTGATCCAAGGGCTAAACTTCGCGTTCCGGTGTTTCAAAGGTACCGCTGGCGCCACAGGCGTAGGCGGCGAGCAAACTGCACAACAGACCGTTAAAGAACATGACAGGCACTCCGTTTCAGTAGATGCGCCGATCATAGGGCGGGGCGGGAATTCTGGCCGTTAGATTGTGTCGATGAGTGTCATAGCCTGAAAGTTGTATACAATTTTTGACGCAAGTCATAGGAACTTGCGAAGATTTCAGGCAGTCTTTCCACCATTAGTGTTTTTGTTAACCCTGCCTTGGAGATTCACCATGTTTTCCAAAGTTGTTGCGGTATCCCTGCTGGCGCTGGCCAGCAGCCAATTGATGGCTGCCGAGTGCAAAACCACCGTTGACTCCACCGATCAGATGTCCTTCAACACCAAGGAAATCGTGATCGACAAGAGCTGCAAAACCTTCACCGTCGAACTGACCCACTCCGGCAGCCTGCCGAAGAACGTCATGGGCCATAACCTGGTGATCAGCAAAGAAGCTGACATGCAGCCAATCGCCACCGACGGCCTGGCCGCCGGCATCGACAAGAACTACCTGAAAGACGGCGACGCTCGCGTAATCGCCCACACCAAAATCATCGGCGCCAAAGAAACCGATTCGCTGACCTTCGACGTATCTAAGCTGGACGCCGCTGAAAAATACGGCTTCTTCTGCTCGTTCCCAGGCCACATCTCGATGATGAAAGGCACTGTGACGCTGAAATAATCTGCCGCTGAAGCTTTAAAAAACGCCGCTGCGAGGTTATCGCTGCGGCGTTTTTTTGTGGCTGGACTGGGTGTTTTTAGTGAAACATCAAGCATGGCCCACTGGTCGGAAAAGCATCAATACCTGTAACTTCTGACAGTAGACACAAATCTTGATCCTGAGTCTGATGGGTAAGCACTCGCATCACCGGGCGCATCCATTCCGAAAAGGGAGTTTTCGTATGACCGATCAAGAGAAATTTCCCCACCCGCGTACTTTGATTAGCTCGCTGGATAAAATCGCGAAAGTGAGCTCGACTCGAATTGAAAGCATCACCAATGGTAAGGGCGAGCCCATCGACAATGGTGGCGTAACCGATAATTCTGATTTGTCTTTCGTTGGATCGGCTCAACCAAGCCAGTACGCGCAAATTCTGGATAACGGAGTTGGGACGCACCCCGCCGTATGGGTGGACGATTACTGCCATTTCAGTGCCTTTTTTCCCGATGAGGCAGCGGGGGAGCATGCATATACCGTTCAAACAATGGATGGTCATAAGTCGGATGTCTGGCGTGTTTACATTGGCAAGGCCACGGAAGCAGACATTGATTGGGTTAACGATAGCAATGGCAATCCAATCGAAAGAGGCGGGTTCACACGTGATACCGAGTTGAACTTCGTTGGCTTTGGGAGGAGCCACACGGAAGTGAAACTTTTCGATAACGGGAATTATCTTCAAACGCTTGCAGTGGACGGTAACAGCCATTGGAGCGCCTTGGTTCAGCACTTGGTGACAGGGCTTCACCAGTTTACCGTGCTTGGGCCTGATGAAGTTTTATCCCGACCTTGGGTTATCGAGGTCAAAGAGTCAGCTCCGCTTGCGATCCAGTTCGTCATCGATTCAAATTTGAAGCTGCTTGGAAACCACGAAAAAACAACCGCTAAGACGGTGACGTTTGTTGGCACGGCAAATCCGAATGAAAAAGGGTTTCTCTCTGACTACGACAATGACGTGGCTTCGATCCATGCAGACTCGAATGGAGTTTTCACAGTGACGGCTTATGATTTGGCAGAGAAGGTTCATACCTTCAGGATCAAGTCTGATAATGGTCGATTATCCGACCCTTGGACTGTTCGAGTTGTCGCTTCCTGAATTCAACAGAGGTTATCGAGTCAATAAAAAAGCGTCCCTTGGGACGCTTTTTGCTTTCTGTAGGACCTGCCGAAGGCTGCGATCTTTTGATCTGTTTTTGAAGATCAAGATCAAAAGATCGCAGCCTCGTTTCACTCGACAGCTCCTACAGGCTCCGTCGCGACTTATGGGGCGAATGGCATCACACGTTTGTGATGGGTTTTGTTGTAGGTGTCGACGATGATTTTGAAGGCTTCCTCGCGCACCGGCTCGCCGTGCAGAAACGCATCGATTTCGGCATACGTCACGCCATGCGACGCTTCGTCCGGTTTGCCTGGCGACAAATCTTCAAGATCCGCCGTCGGCACTTTCTCGACCAGCGATTCCGGCGCGCCGAAGCTGCGGGCAATCGCGCGCACCTGATTTTTCACCAGGCCGCTCAGCGGTGCCAGATCGCAGGCGCCATCGCCGAATTTGGTGAAGAAGCCCATCACCGCTTCCGCCGCGTGGTCAGTGCCGATCACCAGGCCGTGCGCTGCGCCGGCGATGGTGTATTGGGCGACCATGCGCATCCGCGCCTTGGTGTTGCCGAGCACGAAGTCCACCGACACCGCGTGTTTGCCTTCGAACGCGGCGACTTCGCTGGCCAGCGACTTCACGGCCGGGCCGATGTTGACGGTGTGGCGTTCGTCCGGGGCGATGAAATCCACCGAGGCCTGGGCGTCGTGCTCGTCGAACTGGGTTTCGTACGGCAGGCGCACGGCGATGAATTTGTAGTCGTTGTCGCCGGTCTGGTCGCGCAGCTCACGCATCGCGCGCTGGGCCAAGAGGCCTGCGGTCAGCGAATCGACGCCGCCGCTGATGCCGAGCACCAGCGTCTTGAGCCCGGAATTGACCAGACAATCCTGAATAAAGGCGATGCGCCGGGCGACTTCGGCCTGCAGGGCTTTGTAGTCAGCGAACGGCGGTTGCACTTTGAGCTGTTCAGCAATCTCACGCTGTACGGCTTGCATGAATTCACTCCTTGCTAGATGAACTGGAATCGGCAGGAACCTGGAACACGTGTCGCAAGTAGGCGACGAAATTCGGGTCTTTGCAGTGGGACTTGCCTGGCTCGTCGGAGATCTTCGCCACCGGTTGGCCGTTGCAGGCAGTCATTTTAAGCACGATGCTCATCGGTTCGACACCCGGAATGTCACAGGTGAGGTTGGTGCCAATGCCGAAGCTGACGTTGATCCGGCCGTGCAGCGCGCGGAAGATCTCCAGCGACTTGGGCAAGGTCAGGCTGTCGGAGAACACCAGCGTCTTGCTCATCGGGTCGATGCCGAGCTTGTGGTAATGCGCGATGCATTTTTCGCCCCACACCACCGGATCCCCGGAGTCGTGGCGTAAACCGTCGAACAGCTTGGCGAAGAACAGATCGAAATCGCCGAGAAACGCATCGGTGGTAATGCAGTCGGTGAGGGCGATCCCCAGCAAACCCCGGTACTCACGCACCCAACAGTCGAGCGCGGCGATCTGGCTGTCGATCAACCGTGGGCCGAGTTGCTGGTGGGCCATGATCCATTCGTGGGCCATGGTGCCCAGTGGTTTCATGTCGAGTTCGCGCGACAGGTGTACGTTGCTGGTGCCGACGAAACGCCCGGGGAAATCGTGCTTGAGCACGTTCACCACTTCTTCCTGCACACGGTAAGAAAACCGGCGGCGGGTGCCGAAATCGGCTACTTGCAGTTGCGACAATTCGTCGGCCGAGGCGTTGGCGGTCAGCCAATCGAATTTGCGGTAGAGCTGCTCGCGCGCCTGTTCGAGCACGGTTTCGCGGTAGCGATAGCGGTTGCGCACTTCGCTGACGATCGCCAGCAGCGGCACTTCGTAGAGGATCACATGCAGCCACGGCCCGCGCAGGCGGATGAACAGCTCGCCGTTCTCGATGCCGGTGTGCACGTAGCGCAGGTTGAAGCGGAACAGACCGAGGAATCGCAGAAAATCCGGTTTCAGGAAAGAGATACGCTCAAGGAAATTCAGTTGATCGGCGCTCAGGCTCAGTTCGGCCAGACGCTCGATCTGATAGCGGATCTCGGCCAGGTACGGGCGCAGATCCTCGCTGTTGCGGCAACGGAATTCCCATTCGACTTCAACGTTGGGGTAGTTATGCAGCACCGCCTGCATCATCGTCAGTTTGTAGAAGTCGGTGTCGAGCAGGTTCTGCACGATGCGATCGGCAAACACACTCTCGCTCATAAACGGTCTCCAGGTGCGCCGCGCTGTGGCGCGGTAAAAATCAATGGCGCTAGTGGCGCATATCAGTGGTGGGGATTGCCAGCGCTTTTTTGCTCTCGGGTGAAAGATCCTCTGAGGCCATGCATCTCAGTCCACAAAATTTAGCTATTTTCGGTTGCGCCTCAAGTGCAGCTTGAATGACTTGTTCGAGTTGTGCCCCGCTTTTTAAATAATCGGCCAGCAGGGAGTGTTTGGGTATCAGATTGATTTCAACTGCTTTAACCAAAGCAGCTCTGAGCATTTCTTGGGTCACGATTTTATACATGAATGACGCCTCCTTTGAAGGTGATCTGTTCCAGTGTGTCGACGCCGTCCTGAAGTAGCACGTACGCTGGAAGTATTAGTTTATAAAAATCAGAATCGTTGGTGCCCTTGAGGGTGACTAATGTGAAAGCCTCCAAAAGACTTGCGGAAGCGCGGATTCTGAAACAGGCATCTTCAAATAACTGATTGGGTGTGGCATGTGAGTCTATAAAGTATGTCGGCGTATCAGTTGCATTTGCTTTGAGGGGGTAAAAGCGATTCATAGGGTAAACTCATTCTGTTTGTTCTGGGCGTGACGGCTCGAAGAAAGCAGGGTTCTTGAGATTTTATTTTTAGGTGATTTGATGTATTAGCTGCAAAGCCATTAATTGATTTAATGACTTTGCATGTTCTGTTTAACGTTTGGCAGGCTGTTTACTGGTGCTCGAAGAAATAACCTTCTCGCTATGAGTATTTATGTCTGGGCAGCTATATCCCGGCGGCCAAGCCAAAAGATCGATATCCAGATCCGGGAACTTACTTGAGTCGAAAATGGGCTTCTTGATTCCGGCGCGGCGTTGTTCTTCATAGTCGCGCACAACACGCATGCTGATGTTGAAGAGCAAGAACATCGCTACCAGGTTGACAAGCGCGAGCAGCGTCATGGTGATGTCTGCAAACGCCAGAACAGTGGACAGGTCTTCGACGGAGCCCCAGTACACTAATATCAATACCAGCGCACGGTACAAGAGCAGCGTCTTTCGAGGCTCACCCAAGATGAACCGCAAGCTGTTTTCTCCCAGGTAATAGTTGTAAAGCATCGCCGTGAATACGAAGAGCGCAAGCACGACGCTGATAAACATCCGTCCCCATTCCCCAACGACGGCGGCGAGCGAATTTTGTGCCAGCGCAATCCCGTCACCTTCAAATCCTGGTGTGTAGAAACCCGATAGCAAAATCAGTAGCGCGGTACACGTGCAGATTATGAATGTATCGATGAAGACACTCAGGGCTTGTACGACGCCTTGTGCAACCGGGTGGCCGATCTTCGCTACTGATGCGACATTGGGAGCGCTTCCCAGTCCTGCCTCGTTGGAGAACACTCCGCGTCTCACCCCCATGATGATTGCGCTGCCCACCAGCCCGCCAAAGGCCTGATCCAGCCCGAACGCGCTGTTGATAATGGTCATGAGCATCGCCGGAACTTGGTCGAACTGCAGAACCATTACGTAGGCCGTCACGCTGATGTAGGCGAGAACTTTAATAGGTACCAGAAGGTCAGCAACTGCCGCTATGCGCTTTATCCCGCCAATGAAAACGACCCCCAGCAACAGCGCAAGTCCGAGCCCTGACCAGATCGGCGCCACGCCAAACGCATCTTTTAGTGAATGCGATACCGCATGCGATTCGAGGCCGTTGATCGCAAACCCAAAAGTCACCAGCAATAGTACGGCTGCGATCATGCCGAGCCAGCGCTTGTCCAGACCGTGCTGGATGTACCAGGACGGGCCCCCTCGGTAGAGGCCTTTGCCATCGCTACGCTTATAGAGTTGTCCCAGCGTACATTCGAAGAAACTGCTCGACATACCCAGAAGAGCAGTCATCCACATCCAGAACACTGCGCCGGGCCCGCCCATGCTTACCGCGATCCCGACACCGACGATATTTCCCGTGCCGACTCGCCCGGCAAGGCTGAGCATAAGCGCCTGAAATGAACTCAAGTGATGGCTGACGCCGCGCCAACTGCCGAGTAATACGCCAAACATATGGGGGAAATACCTCAACTGAACAAATCCGGATCGGACAGTGAAGTAGCTTCCCAGGCCAAGCACTAAAGGTATTAATACCTTACCTGACAGAAAGTCGTTGATGATGTCTAGCATTCCAAGCTCCTTGCTTTGTTAGTGCTGGCGAATTAATGGTGTCGCCAGTCCTGAAGCCTTTCAGGAGTCGTAATATCCAGCCATATTTCATCCGATGCAATTTCGCAAGTTGCTCAAATGTGATGCTAGTTGCTGCTATGGTGAGTTCTCCTGGGTTCCTTGCTGAGTGATTTATGTGTGAATTTTTTTCCGCAAACTTGAGGTTTCTGTGTAGTCACTACAGATCTGTCGCAGAGGTCTGTAGGAAGGTTCGTATTAATCGTGGGCAGTTTAATAAGTATCTTTGTGGGAATAGTATGCCCGCACCTTTTAACCTCAAGCGGATTTGCGATTTTTTTGGTGTGGAAGAATTTGAAATGCGCCTGCCAAGCGAGCAGTTCATTGCATTGATTGGCGTAAAAACCAGCAAAGCCAAGCTCTTCGATGAAGAAACAGTCTCACAAAGAGTTTTGAAACACCTGCGCAAACAATCCTCACCAGAACTGAAGGCTCACACGGGGTATTACCACGAGTACTACCATGCGATGACTGAACCGGGTTCCATTCTGTGTTCGCTTGTGCATGTGCGGGAAGAAGGCGATGACATAGTGTATGAGCGAAATGAGCAGTTACAGATGTCTGGGGTAGAAGGTGGGTTTGAACGATATCGATATAAAGGTGTTGCTTATTACCTGCGAGATCGCCTTTTTTTCGTAGATTATGAATCGCTGACTTCAAACGAAATCAGTCAAACTATTCTCATCCCAAGTTTCAAAAGCTGCATTACACGGTTAAATGGATTGAAGCTTGGCGTTTCGGCTGCTGATCATCGCGCGCCTTCCTGTTCAAGGGTGGTCTGGGAATATTTGGGGCAGGAAATTGATCGGGCCGCAGCCTATCGTCGTGTCCGGTTGTACAACCCTCATGATTGCGCCATTGATGCCGATCTGCGTGCGCGTCTCGCCCAGGCTCAGGTTGTGGATGGCCTGTTTGTGATCGTATGACAAATTTTCGTGGGAGCTGCCGCAGGCTGCGATCTTTTGATGTTGGTTTTGAAGATCAAAAGATCGCAGCCTTCGGCAGCTCCTACAGCGGATTGTCGATCTGTTCGAGCATCCATTTGACGAAATCCCGCACTTTGGGGACTTCCGCCGCGTGCTCCGGGTACGCCAGATAGTACGCGTCAGTGCTCGGCATCGCATGCTGCCAGGGAATGACCAGTTTGCCGTCGGCCAATTCCTCTTCGACCAGAAACCTTGGCAACAGCGCCACGCCACAACCCACCTGTGCGGCGCGAATGCACATATAAAAGGTTTCAAAACGTGGCCCGTGATAGCTGTGTTCGGTCTGGTAGCCCTGACTGTCGAACCAGTCGTGCCACGCCTGTGGGCGTGAGGCATTTTGCAGCAAGACCAGATCGGTGAGTTGCGTCGGATCAGTGAACGGCGTATCCGGCAGGCTGCTCGGAGCGCACACCGGCACCAATTCTTCACTGAACAACTTCAGGCATTCAGTCCCCGGTCGCGAGCCTTGACCGTAATAGAAAGCCAGATCACTGCGCCCTTGCAGTAAATCATCGGCCTCTTGCTCGTTGCACAAATCCAGATGAATTGACGGATGGCGCAAACGCCAGCCTTTCAGGCGTGGCACCAGCCAACGCGCGCCGAAGGTCGACGGGGTCGATACGCGTAGGACTTCGGTCTCGCCGCCGTAGGAACGCAGGTAATGGGTCGACATCTCCACCTGCGTGAGGATTTTTCGTACTTCCACCAAGTACAAATCCCCGGCCGGGGTCATCTGCAAACGTCGGCGCACGCGGAGGAACAACAAGTGTTGTAACAATTCCTCAAGCTGCGCGACCTGCTTGCTCACCGCACTCTGGGTCAGGTTCAGTTCCTCGGCGGCGCGGGTGAAGCTCAGGTGCCGGGTCACGGCCTCGAAGCATTGCAGGGCGGTGATCGAGGGCAAGTGGCGTTTGTTCAGCATGGCCGATCCTTTTCTTGTCTTTCTATGCTCAGCATGAATAAACGGAATGATATCTCGCGTAAAGGTCGTTTGTTGCCTCGCCATTGTGAAGCTACAACTAATGGCCTGCCCGGTCGTGAAATGGCGACCGCACACATTCAGTTTTTTGCTTGAGGAGTGACCCATGGTTGCCGCATTGCTTGATCGTCTTGGTGTGAACCCGGCCCTTTATCAGAACGGCAAAGTGCCGGTGCATTCGCCGATCGACGGCAGCCGCATTGCTGCCGTGAACTGGGAAGGCCCGGCCGAAGTCGAGCAGCACATCAGTCGCGCAGATCATGCGTTCGAGCAATGGCGCAAGATTCCGGCCCCGCGTCGCGGCGAACTGGTGCGTCAATTCGGCGAGGTGTTGCGTGAATACAAGGCTGATCTGGGCGAACTGGTTTCGTGGGAGGCGGGCAAAATCACTCAGGAAGGTTTGGGCGAAGTGCAGGAGATGATCGACATCTGCGATTTCGCCGTCGGCCTGTCCCGTCAGTTGTACGGTTTGACCATCGCTTCCGAGCGTCCGGGCCACCACATGCGTGAAACCTGGCATCCGCTGGGCGTGGTCGGTGTGATCAGCGCGTTCAACTTCCCGGTGGCGGTGTGGGCGTGGAACACCACGCTGGCGCTGGTCTGCGGCAACCCGGTGGTGTGGAAGCCGTCGGAGAAAACCCCGCTGACCGCACTGGCTTGCCAAGCGCTGTTCGACCGTGTGGTGAAGAATTTTACCGATGCACCGGCGAATCTTTGCCAAGTGATCATCGGTGGTCGCGATGCCGGCGAAGCGTTGGTCGATGACCCGCGTGTCGCCCTGATCAGCGCCACCGGCAGCACGCGCATGGGCCGCGAAGTGGCGCCGAAAGTCGCCGCACGTTTTGCCCGAAGCATTCTGGAGTTGGGCGGCAACAACGCGATGATCCTCGGCCCAAGCGCTGATCTGGACATGGCGGTGCGCGCGATTCTGTTCAGCGCCGTCGGTACCGCCGGCCAGCGTTGCACCACGTTGCGTCGCTTGATCGCCCATGAGTCGGTCAAAGAAGAAATCGTCACCCGCCTGAAAGCCGCGTACTCGAAAGTGCGCATCGGCCATCCGCTGGAAGGCAATCTGGTCGGCCCGCTGATCGACAAGCACAGCTTCGAAAACATGCAGGACGCGCTGGAGCAGGCGTTGAGCGAGGGCGGTCGGGTGTTTGGCGGCAAGCGCCAATTGGAAGATCAGTTCCCGAATGCTTACTACGTGTCGCCGGCGATTGTTGAAATGCCGGAGCAGAGCGATGTGGTGTGCAGCGAAACCTTCGCGCCGATTCTGTACGTGGTTGGTTACAAAGATTTCCAGGAAGCACTGCGCCTGAACAACTCGGTGCCGCAAGGGTTGTCGTCGTGCATCTTTACTACTGACGTGCGCGAGGCTGAGCAGTTTATGTCGGCGGTGGGCAGTGATTGCGGGATCGCCAACGTCAACATCGGCCCGAGCGGTGCGGAGATTGGTGGTGCGTTTGGTGGTGAGAAAGAAACCGGTGGTGGTCGTGAATCGGGTTCGGATGCCTGGCGCGGGTACATGCGCCGCCAGACCAATACCGTGAACTACTCGCTGGAGTTGCCGCTGGCGCAGGGCATTACGTTCGACTGAGGATGGAGGAAAAGCTGAAAAGATCGCAGCCTTCGGCAGCTCCTACATAGGTGGCGCCAGGCTGCGGTTTTGTAGGAGCTGCCGAAGGCTGCGATCTTTTGGCGGCCCCACAAGCGCATTTGGTTAGGTTTCTGTTGGAGTCTGGCAATGCCGTTACGCGAAGAATGTCTGTGGGAAAAACTCACGCCGCAAAGGCCGGATAACACGGCGCTCAAGGGTGAAGTCAAAGTCGATGTCTGCGTGATCGGCGCCGGGTTTACCGGGTTGTCGGCGGCGCTGCATCTGTTGGAACAAGGCAAAAGCGTCTGCGTGCTGGAAGCGCATCGCGCTGGCCACGGCGGTTCCGGGCGCAACGTCGGATTGGTCAACGCCGGCATGTGGATTCCACCGGATGAGATCGAAGCCGGTTTCGGCGAAGCGGTCGGCAGTCAGCTCAATCGCATGCTCGGGGCCGCGCCCGCGCTGGTGTTCAGCCTTGTGGACAAGTACAACATCGATTGCCAATTGCGCCGCGAAGGCACGCTGCACATGGCGCATAACGCCAAGGGCGAGGCCGATCTACGCAGTCGCGAGCAACAATGGAAACGTCGCGGCGCACCGGTCGAGCTACTCACCGGCAAGGCCTGTGAACAGGCCACCGGGACGCAAAAAATCGCCGCCGCGTTGCTCGATCGTCGCGCCGGCACGCTCAATCCGATGGCTTATGTCACCGGGCTGGCGAACGCGGTGCTCGGCCTCGGCGGGCAGATGTTCGACCATTCACCGGTCACTCGACTCGAGCGTCAGGGCGCGAAATGGTCGGTGCAAACCGAGCACGGTTCGGTGCTCGCCGAACAAGTGGTCATCGCCTCCAACGCCTACACCGAGGGCGACTGGACGGAACTCAAACGCAATTTCTTCCCCGGTTATTACTATCAGGTCGCTTCGGTGCCGCTGACCGAAGACGCTGCGCAGGAGATTCTTCCGGGTGGGCAAGGCTCGTGGGATACCCGCCAGGTGTTGAGCAGCATCCGCCGCGATAAAGAAGGGCGGTTATTGCTCGGCAGCCTCGGCAACGGTAATCAAAAACCGGCCTGGTTTCTCAAGGCCTGGGCCGATCGGGTGCAGCAGCATTACTTCCCGCAACTGAAACCCGTCGAATGGGAGTGCACCTGGACTGGGCGCATCGCGTTCACGCCCGATCACCTGATGCGTCTGTTTGAGCCGGCACCGGGGCTGGTCGCTGTCACGGGCTATAACGGCCGTGGCGTCACCACTGGCACGGTGGTCGGCAAAGCCTTCGCCGATTACTTGTGCAACGGCAATGCCGAGGCCCTGCCAATTCCCTTTGCACTGATGCAGCCCTTGGCGGGCGTGGGCTTGCGCAGTTGCCTGTACGAGGCCGGGTTCTCGCTGTATCACGCGGGCCAGTGCCTGCGCATCGTGATTTGAGTGTTGAATTATGTTGCCGGAAGCGGCGCTTTTCGATGCAGCGACTAGCCTGTAATGGTGCGGGTTGTAGCAGTCCCGCACCAGCAGTGTGCAGTTCGGTGACGCGGGCTGTTACAGGCTGGTTGCACGTCGTTTGGTGCCGCGGTTGCAATGATGGCGCATGCGGGTTGCGCCTGAAAAAATAAATGGTTTCACCTTCCGCGGTTTAGACGGTTGCACGCCCAATGAAAATGGGAACGAAACAGTCGAAATAACAAGAAAGCAGCGACTTTTTGAAGAATAAAAAACCGATGGCACGGCCCTTGCTCTGCGCATTCAGTGAAGTGAAGTCGCAGTGCCAACTAAAAAAAACCTTGGAGCACCACCTCATGTCCCAGACGTTTTACAAGAAAGGCTTTCTGGCCCTCGCAGTGGCTACTGCGTTGGGTGTTTCTGCGTTTGCTCAGGCTGATATCAAAATCGGTGTAGCGGGTCCAATGACGGGCGCCAACGCGGCATTTGGCGAGCAGTACATGAAGGGTGCACAAGCGGCGGCCGACTCGGTCAACGCGGCAGGCGGCGTCAACGGGGAAAAAATCGTTCTGGTCAAAGGCGATGACGCCTGCGAACCGAAACAAGCGGTAACGGTCGCCAAGGATCTGGTCAATCAGAAAGTCGCTGGCGTGGTCGGCCACTTCTGCTCGTCTTCCACCATTCCAGCCTCGGAAATCTACGACGAAGCCGGCGTAATCGCGATCACCCCGGGTTCCACCAACCCGCAAGTGACCGAGCGCGGCCTCAGCGCCATGTTCCGTATGTGCGGGCGTGACGACCAGCAAGGTATCGTTGCCGGCGACTACATTGTCGACGTGCTCAAGGGTAAAAAAGTCGTTGTGTTGCACGACAAAGACACCTACGGCCAAGGCCTGGCGGATGCCACCAAGGCACAACTGGTCAAGCGCGGCGTGACGCCAGTGTTGTATGAAGGCCTGACCCGTGGCGAAAAAGACTTCAGCACCATCGTCACCAAAATCCGTGGCGCTGGCGCCGATGTCGTCTACTTCGGTGGTCTGCACCCGGAAGCCGGTCCGCTGGTTCGTCAACTGCGTGAGCAAGGCCTGAAAGACGTCAAGTTCATGTCCGATGACGGCATTGTGACCGATGAACTGGTAACCACCGCGGGTGGCCCGCAATTCGTGGATGGTGTGCTGATGACCTTCGGTGCCGACCCACGCATGCTGCCAGAGAGCAAGGCAGTGGTAGACGCGTTCCGCAAGGCCGGCACCGAGCCTGAGGGCTACACCCTGTACGCCTACGCTTCGGTACAAACCCTGGCCGCAGCCTTCAACGGCGCCAAGTCCAACAAGGGCGAAGAAGCGGCTGCCTGGCTGAAGAAAAACCCGGTGAAAACCGTCATGGGCGAAAAAGCCTGGGACTCGAAGGGTGACCTGAAAGTCTCCGACTACGTGGTTTACCAGTGGGACAAGGACGGCAAATATCACCAGCTGGAAAAACAGAAGTAAGGGCTGACGCGATAGCTGAACGCCACAAACCCCTGTGGGAGCGGGCTTGCTCGCGAATGCGGGGTGTCAGTCACCATCAACGGTAGCTGATACAC
>NZ_CACSJY010000093.1:0-14223 GCF_902706155.1 Pseudomonas sp. 18058 | reverse complement strand
CGCGAAGGCGGTGTGTCATTCAAATCATCATTGACTGATACACCGCTTTCGCGAGCAAGCCCGCTCCCACTTTTGTTATGTGTAGGGCGCTAAATTATTTGCTGGCCGACACTCGCCAAACCTTGTTGCCCACATCATCCGCCACCAGCAATCCACCTTGCTGATCAATCACCACGCCCACCGGGCGACCCAGCGCGTTCTCATCCTTGTCGAGAAAACCGGTCAACACATCCACCGGTGTCCCACTCGGTTTGCCACCAGTAAACGGCACAAAGATCACCTTATAACCACTGTGCGGTTTACGGTTCCACGAGCCGTGCTGGCCGATGAAAGCGCCTTCCTTGAATTGCGCCGGCAAGGTGTTGCCCTCGGCGAAGGTCAGGCCCAAAGATGCCGTGTGCGGGCCAACCGCGTAATCCGGGGCGATGGCTTTGGCCACCAGATCCAGATTCTGCGGATTCACTCGAACATCGACATGCTGGCCGTAATAACTGAACGGCCAGCCATAGAAACCGCCGTCCTTCACCGAGGTGATGTAGTCCGGCACCAGATCGCTGCCAATCTCGTCACGCTCATTCACCGCCGTCCACAACGCGCCGCTGGTAGGCTCCCACGCCAGGCCATTGGGGTTGCGGATGCCTGAAGCGAAGATCCGGTGATTGCCGGTCGCGCGATCCACTTCCCAGATCGCCGCGCGGCCTTCTTCTTGATCCTGACCATTTTCGCCGACGTTGCTGTTCGAGCCGACGGTGACGTACAGCTTGCTGCCGTCCTTGCTGGCAATAACATTTTTCGTCCAGTGATGGTTGAGCGTGCCGCCCGGCAAGTCAGTCACTTTGATCGGCTGCGTTTTGATCTCGGTCGCGCCGGGCTCGTAGTTGAAGCGCAGCAAACGATCGGTGTCAGCGACGTACAAGTCATTGCCAACCAGTGTCATGCCAAACGGCGAATTGAGGTTCTGCAAAAACACCGTGCGCGTCTCGGCGACGCCATCGTGGTCAGCGTCGCGCAGCAAAGTGATGCGATTCGGGCTCGGTACGCCGGCGCCGGCCTTGCCCATGACTTTCTTCATCACCCAGCCTTTGATGCCTTTGCTGTCGTCCGGTTTCGGCGGGGCGTTGGTTTCTGCCACCAGCACATCGCCGTTGGGCAGCACGTACATCCAGCGCGGATGATCGAGACCTTCGGCAAACGCTGCGACTTGCGTACCCGCCGCCGCTGTCGGTTTGCCACCTTCGGGCCAGCCAATCGCCGGGGCGATGTTCACGGTGGGGATCAGGGTTTTGTTCGGTTCGGGCAGTTTCGGCGAAGGGCCGGTGCCGTCGGAGACTTGCAGGCTGGAGGTTTCACCACACGCGGCGAGCCCTCCGGCCAGAGCGATGACAAAAACGAGCTGGGGCTTGCGCATGACTGATCTTCCCTATGAATGCGTTCTTAATCATAGAGGAGGGCGCAAGCCCGATGGTTCAACCTCAGCCGCGAGCCTCTTTGAACAGCACGGCGATGCCGGGGTGATAGTTGCCGGCCTCGCTGCGCAATTTGCGGTAGGCGTAGGGGAAATACCAAGCGACCGCGCAGGTATGTTCCTTTTGCAAGTCGTCGACCATGTCCTGCAGTTCTTCGGGGCTGGCACTCTGCTGGGCTTTTTGCGGGGCGACGAACAGGCAGCCGAGCTTGAGATCGCTGGCGAAGCTGATGCGTTTGGCATCGCTAGTGATGTCGAGAAGTGCCTGAGTCAGATTGAGGTTGTTCACTCGCGGCCAGCGCTGCGTGGCCTGAAGGTAAGCGCGGTCTTCTGGCCCTGCGATGAACAGATCGGCGCGGGCATTGCGCTCGCCGTCTTCGTTCTGCTTGCGTGTCGCGGTGTCGTTGAGGGTGACCAGTTCGGCCATCCACGCCGCCGCGGTCAGCACGCCGAGATTGGCTTTCTCGTCATGCCAGTACGGCGTGTCACTGTCGCCGCGCACCGCGTTGTAGCGGTCGATACAGTCAAACCAGCGTTCAAGCATCGGGCGCAGGAATTCCAGGCGCGGGTTGCTGATGATCATGCCTTGCATCGTCATCATCCTTATTCTTGTGAGTTGCTTTTATCAAAAAGCATGGCTCTTTGATATCATTTGTAACAGCCTTGCACAAGATTGCTGCCCGATAATTGATCAACGGCAGATAATCGTCCGTCAGCCCCCTCTTTAATTGACGCTCCACCCCCAACCCTCTAACCTTCGCGGCTTGTTTCAGGTGCTCTGTGACCCGCGTCGACAGAGTGAAACAGGGAAGCCGGTGAGGGTTGTCTTCAAGCGAAGAATGATCACGATCCCGGCGCTGCCCCCGCAACGGTAAATGAGTAAAAGCTGCGCCATGAGCCACTGCCTCGACAGAAGCGGGAAGGCGCGCAGCCAGGCCAATGCCGCTCATGAGCCCGGAGACCGGCCTGATCCATCCAGCGGCATCACGGTGGGCGATGCCAGGCTTTTTGCCGTCTATTCTTGTGCCTGCCCGCCGTTATCCAGCCTCAACGGAGAGCTCCCCCATGACTGATTCCCCCGAGCGCGACGAACGCCATCTGGCGCGTATGCAGCGCAAAAAAGCCGTGATCGACGAACGCATCGCCAACTCCCCCGACGAGTGCGGCCTGGTGCTGGTGCTGACCGGCAATGGCAAAGGCAAAAGCAGCTCGGCGTTCGGCATGCTCGCCCGCGCCATGGGCCACGGCATGCAGTGCGGCGTGGTGCAGTTCATCAAGGGCCGCAACAGCACCGGCGAAGAATTGTTTTTCCGCCGCTTCCCCGAACAAGTGCGCTTCCACGTGATGGGCGAGGGCTTCACCTGGGAAACCCAGGATCGTCAGCGCGACATCGCCGCCGCCGAAGCTGCGTGGGCCGTGTCCCGAGAACTGCTGCGCGATCCGTCGATCGGTCTGGTGGTGCTTGATGAACTGAACATCGCCCTCAAACACGGCTACCTCGATCTCGATCAGGTGCTCAGCGATCTGCAGGCGCGTCCGCCGATGCAGCACGTGATTGTCACCGGTCGTGCGGCCAAGCCGGAAATGATCGAAATGGGCGACACGGTCACCGAAATGGGCATGCTCAAACACGCCTTCCAGGCCGGCATCAAAGCGCAGAAAGGCGTCGAACTTTGAATCAACCACGTCACTGCCCGGCGGTACTCATCGCCGCGCCGGCCTCCGGTCAGGGCAAGACCACCGTCACCGCCGCGCTCGCCCGTTTGCATCGCAATCAGGGGCGCAAGGTGCGCGTGTTCAAATGCGGCCCTGACTTTCTCGACCCGATGATCCTCGAGCGCGCCAGCGGTGCGCCGGTGTATCAGCTTGATATGTGGATGGTCGGCGAGCAGGAAAGTCGTCGGCTGTTGTGGGAAGCCGCCGCCGAGGCGGATCTGATTTTGATCGAAGGCGTGATGGGTCTGTTCGACGGTACGCCGTCCAGCGCTGATTTGGCGCGGCATTTTGGTGTGCCGGTGCTCGGCGTGATCGACGGCACAGCGATGGCGCAGACCTTTGGTGCGCTGGCGCTGGGCTTGGCCAAGTATCAGCCGGATCTGCCGTTTGCTGGCGTGTTGGCTAATCGTGTCGGCACCTTGCGCCATGCGCAGTTGCTCGAAGGCAGTCTCACTGAAGGTTTGCGTTGGTACGGCGCGTTGTCGCGCGAGACCGGTATCGAACTGCCGAGCCGGCATCTTGGTTTGGTGCAGGCCAGTGAATTGAATGACCTTGATGTGCGTCTCGACGCCGCCGCCGAAGCGCTCGCCAGCAGTTGCGAGGTAGCGCTGCCACCGGCCGTGGAATTTGCCGCGCCTGATGTAATTGCTGTCGAGCCGTTGCTGAAAAATGTGCGCATTGCCGTCGCGCGAGATGAGGCGTTTGCCTTCACTTATGGCGCGAGTCTGGATCTGTTACGTGCGATGGGCGCCGAGTTGAGCTTCTTCTCGCCGATTCGCGATACGCAATTGCCTGAGGCGGACAGTCTGTATTTGCCCGGTGGTTATCCGGAATTGCATCACGTCGCACTGTCGCAGAACACCGCGATGGTTGCGGCGATCCGTGCGCATCATGCGGCTGGGAAACCGTTGCTCGCTGAGTGTGGCGGGATGTTGTATTTGCTCGATTCGTTGACTGACGTCGAAGGCACTCGCGCTGAGCTGGTCGGGTTGCTGAAGGGCGACGCAGTGATGCAGAAACGTCTGGCGGCGTTGGCGTTGCAAGCGGTCGATCTGCCGGAAGGCTCGTTGCGTGGGCACACGTATCATCACTCGTTGACCACGACTGAACTGACGCCGATTGCCCGGGGGTTGAGCCCCAATGGTGGGCGTGGGGCTGAGACGGTTTATCGAGAGGGGCGGATGACGGCTTCCTATGTACACTTTTATTTTCCGTCGAATCCGACTGCGATTGCCGCATTGTTTGTGCCAGATCGTGAGGCCGCCTTCGCGAGCAAGCCCGCTCCCCCAGGGGATCGCGTTTCTTGAGCAAGCACCCCGTCCAATGTGGGAGCGAGCTTGCTCGCGAAGAGGCCATGACCGACAACGCATTCTCCGAAGCCGAGCGTGAGGCGGTTTACCGAGCCATCGCCGAACGCCGCGACATGCGCCATTTCACCGGCGGCACCGTCGAACCTGATCTGCTACGCCGACTTCTGGAAGCCGCCCACCAGGCCCCAAGCGTCGGCCTGATGCAGCCCTGGCGCTTCATCCGCATCAGCGACCGAACCCTGCGCAGCCAAATTCAGCACCTCGTCGAAGAAGAACGCATCCGCACCGCCGAAGCCCTCGGCGAGCGCAGCGACGAGTTCATGAAGCTCAAAGTCGAAGGCATCAACGACTGCGCCGAAGTGTTGGTCGCGGCGCTGATGGATGATCGCGAAAAACACATCTTCGGTCGCCGCACGCTGCCGGAAATGGACATGGCTTCGTTGTCCTGCGCGATTCAGAATCTGTGGCTTGCCTCGCGCGCCGAGGGTTTGGGCATGGGCTGGGTCTCGCTGTTCGAACCGCAAGCGCTGGCGGAGTTGTTGAAACTGCCGGCAGGCGCCAAGCCGCTGGCGGTTTTGTGTCTGGGCCCGGTCAAGGAATTCTATCCGGCGCCGATGCTGGTACTCGAAGGGTGGGCGCAGGCGCGGCCGCTGAATGAGTTGCTGTATGAAAATTATTGGGGAGTGAGTCAATGAGTGTGGCGTTGTTGAGTGTCGCCGCGGTTGCGCTGGATGCGCTGCTCGGTGAACCGAAACGCTGGCATCCTCTGGTGGCGTTCGGCGATTTCGCCGGGCGCATCGAGCAACGTTTCAACGGTGAAGGGCGCGGCTGGCGCAGTCATGGCGTCACCGCGTGGGTGATCGCCGTGCTGCCGCTGACACTGCTGGCGACGGCGTTTTCCTGGGCGCCTTATGTCGGTTGGATCGTCGAGATTCTCGCGCTGTATTGCGCCCTCGGCATGCGCAGCCTCGGCGAGCATGTCGCCCCGGTCGCTGCGGCGTTGCGTGCGGATGATCTGGACGAAGCACGCAAGCGTGTCGGCTATCTGGTCAGCCGGCAGACCGATGAACTTGATAGCACTGCGGTCGCCCGTGCCGCCACTGAGTCGGTGTTGGAAAACGGCAGCGACGCGGTGTTCGCCGCGCTGTTCTGGTTTGTCGTGGCCGGTGCGCCCGGCGTGGTGCTCTATCGCTTGAGCAACACGCTCGACGCGATGTGGGGTTATCGCAACGAACGTTTCGAACGTTTCGGCTGGGCGGCGGCAAAAATCGACGACGTGTTGAACTACTTTCCTGCGCGTCTGGTGGCATTGACCTACGCAGTGCTCGGCAAAACCCGACTCGCCTTGAAGTGCTGGCGCACACAGGCGCCGAAGTGGGACAGCCCCAACGCCGGCCCGGTAATGGCTGCAGGCGCAGGTGCGCTCGGTGTGGAACTGGGCGGCCCGGCGATTTACCACGGCGAACTGCACGAGCGTCCGCAACTGGGCGAAGGCGCTCGCGCCGACGCCGATTCCATCGACCGTGGCTGGCAATTGGTGCAGCGCGGGGTATGGTTATGGTTGCTGATTCTCTGCGTGGGGGCTGAATTCTATGCTTGAGCACGGTGGCCGGCTGCGCAAGGCTGCACTCGATTACGGTATCGCCGAGGGTGACTGGCTCGACCTGTCCAGCGGTCTCGCGCCGTGGCCATTTCCGATCCCGGAAATCCCCTTGCGTGCCTGGGCCCGTTTGCCGGAAACCGATGACGGTCTGGAACAAGCGGCGTGCGATTACTACGGAGCAAACCAGGTACTGCCGGTGGCCGGTTCGCAGATGGCCATCCAGTTGCTGCCGCGTTTGCGTCGCGCCGGCAAGGTCGGCGTGCTGTCGCCGTGCTATGCCGAACACGCTGAAGCGTGGCGCCGCAACGGTTACATCGTGCGCGAAGTGCAGGAGCAGGAAGTCGAGTTCTATCTGGACAACCTCGACGTGCTGGTGGTGGTCAATCCGAACAATCCAACCGGCCTGAGCCTGACTCCGGCGAAGTTGCTCGACTGGCATGCGCGACTCGCGCAGCGCGGCGGCTGGCTGGTGGTCGATGAAGCGTTCATGGACAACACGCCGCAGTTGAGCCTGGCGGCGCACGCGCATCAGGTCGGACTGATCGTGTTGCGTTCGTTTGGCAAGTTTTTCGGCTTGGCCGGTGTGCGTTTGGGCTTCGTATTGGCTGAGCGCAAATTGCTTCGGTTGCTTGCCGAACAGGTCGGCCCGTGGGTCGTCAGCGGGCCGACGCGGGTGCTCGGTCAAGCCTGTCTGCAAGACACTGAAAATCACAAACGCCAACGGATTCGCAGCGATGAAGCGAGCGAACGGCTGGCGACGCTGCTCGAACGCTACGGCTTCAAACCGCAGGGCGGCTGCGCGTTGTTTCAGTGGCTGATCACTGATCAAGCGCAAGCGTTATACGAATTCATGGCCCGACGCGGCATTCTTCTGCGCCTCTTCACGCACAACAGCAGCCTGCGTTTCGGCTTGCCTGCGGATGCGGCCGAAGAAGCGCGTCTCGAACAGGCTTTCATCGCTTTTACCAAGGACAAACCATGACCACCCTGATGGTGCAGGGCACCACTTCCGACGCCGGTAAAAGCACACTGGTGACGGCGCTGTGCCGCTGGGCGACGCGTCAAGGCGTCGCGGTTGTGCCGTTCAAACCGCAGAACATGGCGCTCAACAGCGCCGTGACGGCGGACGGTGGCGAGATCGGTCGTGCGCAAGCGGTGCAGGCGCAAGCGGCGTTCCTCGAACCGCACACCGACATGAACCCGGTGCTGCTCAAACCGAACAGCGACACCGGCGCGCAAGTGATCATCCATGGTCGCGCGGTGACGTCGATGAACGCGGTGGCCTATCACGACTACAAAGCCATCGCGATGAAAGCAGTTTTGGCTTCTCACGAGCGACTCAGCGCCGCGTATCCACTGGTGATGGTTGAGGGCGCGGGCTCGCCGGCCGAGATCAATCTGCGTGCCGGCGACATTGCCAACATGGGTTTCGCCGAGGCGGTGGATTGCCCGGTGCTGCTGATTGCCGACATCAATCGTGGCGGGGTTTTCGCCCATCTGGTCGGCACGCTGGAGTTGCTCTCGCCGAGCGAACAGGCGCGGGTCAAAGGCTTCATCATCAACCGTTTTCGCGGCGACATCGCCTTGCTGCAACCGGGCCTTGATTGGCTGGAAGAGCGCACCGGCAAACCGGTGGTGGGCGTGTTGCCGTACGTGATGGATCTGCATCTGGAAGCCGAGGACGGCATCGATCAGCGCCAGACCGACAAGGCTGAGCAAGTGCTGAAAGTGCTGGTGCCGGTGCTGCCGCGCATCAGCAACCACACCGATTTTGATCCGCTGCGTTTGCACCCGCAGGTCGATCTGCAATTTGTCGGGCCAGGGCAGGCGATTCCTGCGGCCGATCTGATCATCCTGCCGGGCTCGAAAAGCGTGCGCAGCGATCTGGCGTATTTGCGCGCCAATGGCTGGGACACGGCGATCAATCGGCACTTGCGCTACGGCGGCAAAGTGCTGGGGATTTGTGGCGGCCTGCAGATGCTCGGTGAGCAGGTGCATGATCCGCTCGGTCTCGAAGGCGCGCCCGGTTCGAGTGCCGGTCTGGCTTTGCTGGCGTTTGCAACGACGCTTGAAGCCGAGAAGCAATTGCGCAATGTGCGTGGGCGATTGGCGTTGGAAGATGCCGAAGTCAGTGGTTATGAAATTCATGCTGGCGTGACGACCGGGGCGGCGCTGGAGAATGCCGCGGTGCATCTGGATGATGGTCGTTGCGACGGTGCGCAGAGCGTTGATGGGCAGGTGTTTGGCACGTATCTGCATGGCTTGTTCGAATCACCGGCGGCGAGTGCGGCGTTGCTGCGTTGGGCCGGGTTGAGCGATGTGCAGGAAGTGGATTACCACGGCTTGCGCGAACGCGATATCGAGCGCTTGGCGGATTTGGTGGAGAAGCATTTGGATACCGATCTGTTGCGTCGTCTCTGTGGGATTTGAGTTGTCTGTGCCGGCCTATTCGCGAGCAAGCCCGCTCCCACAGGTTTTGATGCCGGCAGCCTATTTTGTGAACACCCTTGAACCCTGTGGGAGCGGGCTTGCTCGCGAAAGCGTCAGCCGCCCCAGCACATAAAATTCAGGATGCCTCCATGCTCCAACTGATCCTCGGCGGCGCCCGCTCCGGCAAAAGCCGTCTGGCGGAAAAACTCGCCAGCGAAAGTAATCTTGCGGTCACCTACATCGCCACCAGCCAACCGCTCGATGGTGAGATGAACGATCGCGTTGCCCACCACCGCGCCCGTCGCCCAGCCGAATGGGCGCTCATCGAAGAGCCCCTGGAACTGGCCCGCGTCCTGCGCGAATCCGCCCGCGCCGAGCGTTGCCTGCTGGTCGATTGCCTGACCCTGTGGCTGACCAATCTGCTCATGCTCGACGACGCCGAACGCCTCGCCGCCGAACGCGAAGCCTTGCTCAACTGCCTGGCCACGCTGCCGGGTGAAATCATTTTTGTCAGCAACGAGACCGGAATGGGTGTCGTGCCGCTGGGCGAATTGACTCGCCGCTACGTCGATGAAGCCGGTTGGCTGCATCAAGCTCTGGCTGAGCGCTGTCAGCGTGTTGTCCTGACCGTCGCCGGCCTGCCCCTGACTCTGAAAGGATCTGCGCTATGACCCAAACCTGGTGGCTGAACCCGTGCAAACCGGTGAACGTCGATATCGTTGAGCAAGCCGCCGCGCGCCAACAGCAACTGACCAAACCGGCCGGTTCGCTGGGGCAACTGGAAGCGGTGGCGGTGCAACTCGCCGGTCTGCAAGGCCAGGTCAAACCGACGCTGGAGCAAATCTGGATCGCGATTTTTGCCGGCGACCACGGCGTGGTGGCTGAAGGTGTTTCGGCGTTCCCGCAGGAAGTCACCGGGCAGATGCTGCTCAACTTCGTCAGCGGCGGCGCGGCGATCAGCGTGTTGGCGCGTCAGCTTGGTGCGCAGCTGGAAGTGGTCGATCTGGGCACCGTTAATCCCGCGCTGGTCCTGGCGGGTGTGCGTCACTTGAATATCGGTGCGGGCACAGCGAATTTCGTTCAGGGCGCAGCGATGACTCAGGCCCAAGGCGAACTCGCGTTGCAGGCCGGTCGTGACAGCGTGCTGCGAGCGCAAGCGGCCGGCGCGCAGTTGTTCATCGGCGGCGAAATGGGCATCGGCAACACCACGGCCGCCAGCGCGCTGGCCTGTGCTTTGCTCGATTGCCCGGTGGTGCACCTGACGGGCCCCGGCACCGGGCTTAATGCCGAAGGTGTCAGCCATAAAGCCCAAGTGATCGAGCGCGCACTGGCGTTGCACGCAGCCCAGCGCGGAGATGCGTTGCAGACGCTGTTCAATCTTGGCGGTTTCGAAATCGCGGCGCTGGTCGGCGCGTATCTGGCCTGCGCGCAGGAGGGCGTTGCGGTGCTGGTCGACGGCTTTATCTGCACGGTCGCGGCGCTGGTCGCGGTACGCCTGAATCCGGCGTGTCGAGAGTGGCTACTGTTCGGTCATCGCGGTGCTGAACCAGGCCATCGTCATGTGCTGGAAACCCTCGGCGCCGAGCCGTTGCTGGAACTCGGTTTGCGTCTGGGCGAAGGCAGTGGCGCAGCGCTGGCGGTGCCCCTGTTGCGTCTGGCCTGCGATCTGCACGGGCAGATGGCGACGTTCGCCGAAGCGGCGGTGGCGGATCGCCCGGCATGACCTTGCGCCTCGATCTGCTGCGTCACGGTGAAACCGAATTGGGTGGCGGCTTGCGCGGCAGTCTTGATGATGCGCTGACCGAAAAAGGCTGGACGCAGATGCGTGCGGCGGTGATCGAGGGCGGGCCTTGGGATCGTTTGGTCAGCTCGCCGTTGCAGCGTTGCGCGCGGTTCGCGGCGGAGCTGGGTGAGCAGTTGAATCTGCCGGTGCAACTCGACAAGGATCTGCAGGAGCTGCATTTTGGCGCGTGGGAAGGGCAGAGTGCGGCAGCGCTGATGGAGACGGATGCTGATGCGTTGGGCCTGTTTTGGGCTGATCCCTATTCATTCACGCCACCAAAGGGTGAACCGGTCAGCGACTTTTCCACGCGGGTGTTGGCGGCAGTGGCTCGGCTGCACAGCGCATATGCCGGTGAGCGGATTTTGCTGATCAGCCACGGTGGCGTCATGCGTTTATTGTTGGCGCAGGCGCGAGGTTTGCCGCGTGAGCAATTGCTCAATGTTGAAGTAGGGCACGGCGCATTGTTTGCGCTGACGGTCGAGGCCGACGGTTTACTCAAGGAAGGTCACTGACATGTTGCCGCTGTGGATCGCCCTGCAATTTCTCAGCAGTCTGCCGATTCGTCTGCCGGGGATGCCTGAGCCGGAACAGCTTGGGCGTTCGCTGCTGTTTTATCCGCTGGTGGGATTGTTGTTTGGTGTGATCCTGTGGGCGCTGAATCTGGCATTGGCGGGGGCGCCGTTGTTGCTGCATGCGGCGTTGCTGCTGACGGTGTGGGTGTTGCTCAGTGGTGGGCTGCACCTTGATGGTCTGGCGGATAGCGCTGATGCCTGGCTCGGTGGGTTTGGTGATCGCGAGCGCACGCTGACGATCATGAAAGATCCGCGCAGCGGGCCGATTGCCGTGGTCACGCTGGTGCTGGTGTTGTTGCTCAAGTTTGCCGCGTTGCTGGCGTTGATCGAGCAAGGGCATGGGCTGGTGTTGATCATCGTACCGGTGCTTGGGCGGGCGGCGTTGCTGGGGTTGTTTCTGACCACGCCGTATGTGCGTGCGGGTGGGTTGGGGCAGGCATTGGCGGATCATTTGCCGCGTCGGGCCGGGTCGTGGGTGCTGGGCTTCAGTGCGTTGGTCTGTGTGCTGTTTGCCGGGTTCAGCGCCGTTGTTGCGGTGGTGATTTCTGTCGGGGTGTTTGTCTGGCTGCGACGGGTGATGATGCGGCGGTTGGGCGGGACGACGGGCGATACGGCGGGGGCGTTGTTGGAGTTGTTGGAGATGGTGGTGTTGGTTGGATTGGCGTTAGCCTGACAGTTTTGTATTGGCTGCGCCGGCCCTTTCGCGAGCAAGCCCGCTCCCACATTTTGGAATGCGATTCCCTGTGGGAGCGGGCTTGCTCGCGAAGGCGGTCTGACAGACACCGAATATTCTTGGGTAAACTCATCTGTAACTTGATTTAACACAGTCGCGGGTATATACACGCATCATGCTTACCTCTCAGTGTTTGTGCACCAACCTGCGTCGCGCCGCGCGTGGCGTCAGCAGGCATTACGACGGCGCTCTCGACGGCTTCGGGATCAACGTTGCGCAGTATTCTTTGCTGTGTAACCTGCAACGTCTCGATCAACCGAGCATCTCGGAACTCGCCGAAGCCATGGGGCTGGATCGCAGCACCCTCGGGCGCAATCTGCGCGTGCTCGAAGGTGAAGGCCTGGTGGCGCTGGCCGAGGGCGAAGACATGCGTAACCGCATCGTCCGGCTCACGGAAATCGGTGCGCAACGTCTGGCAGATGCACTGCCGGCTTGGGAGGCGGCGCAGCAGCGATTGATCGATCGACTGGGTGCCGAGAAGCGTGAAACCTTGCTCAAATTGCTGGATGAACTGGCGTAACGGCCGGTTTTTCCGATCTCAAGCGGGTATATACCCGCGACTGGAGAATAATAATGACATCGATGTGGCGTACGTGCGGTTGGGTGTTGGTCGGCAGTGCGCTGATTCTTGCGTTGTCATTGGGCGTGCGGCACGGCTTCGGTCTGTTTCTGTCGCCGATGAGCGCGCAGTTTGGCTGGGGCCGCGAGGTGTTCGCCTTCGCCATCGCTTTGCAGAACCTGATCTGGGGACTGGCGCAGCCATTTACCGGCGCGCTGGCTGACCGTTTCGGCGCGGCGAAAGTGGTGCTGGTCGGCGGCGTGCTCTACGCCGTGGGCCTGATCTGCATGGGCTTGTCGGATTCGGCGGTGACGCTGTCGCTGAGTGCTGGTTTGCTGATCGGCATCGGCCTGTCCGGCACCTCGTTCTCGGTCATCCTTGGCGTCGTCGGTCGTGCAGTGCCGCCGGAGAAACGCAGCATGGGCATGGGCATCGCCAGTGCTGCCGGTTCGTTCGGCCAGTTCGCGATGTTGCCCGGTACCCTCGGCCTGATCGGCTGGCTCGGTTGGTCGGCGGCGCTGCTGGTGTTGGGCCTGCTGGTGGCGCTGATTGTGCCGCTGGTGAGCATGCTCAAGGACAAACCGCTGCCGGTGCTCGGCCATGAGCAAACGCTGTCCGAAGCCTTGCGTGAAGCCTGTTCGCATTCGGGTTTCTGGCTGTTGGCGTTTGGTTTTTTCGTCTGTGGTTTTCAGGTGGTGTTTATCGGCGTGCATCTGCCGGCGTATCTGGTCGATCAGCATCTGCCGGCCAGCGTCGGTACTACGGTGTTGGCGCTGATCGGGCTGTTCAATATCTTCGGCACTTACACCGCAGGCTGGCTCGGCGGGCGCATGTCGAAACCGCGTTTGCTCACGGTGCTGTATCTGTTGCGCGCGGTGGTGATCGCGCTGTTTCTGTGGCTGCCGGTGACGACCACCTCGGCGTATCTGTTCGGCATGGCGATGGGCTTCTTGTGGCTGTCGACGGTGCCGTTGACCAACGGTACGGTGGCGACCTTGTTTGGTGTGCGTAATCTGTCCATGCTCGGCGGCATCGTGTTCCTGTTTCATCAGCTCGGATCGTTCCTTGGCGGCTGGCTGGGCGGGGTGGTGTACGACCGAACCGGGAGTTATGACTTGATCTGGCAAGTGGCGATTCTGTTGAGTCTGTTGGCGGCCGCACTGAACTGGCCGGTGCGCGAGCGTCCGGTGGCCCGCTTGCAAGCCGCAGCAGGCGCCGCATGAGCCGATTCTGGCCACGACTCCTTTTTGCCGCACTCGTCGCCGCATTGCTGGCGCTGGTGTGGTGGGGCTGGCATCAGGGCGGTCTGGCGTTGATGCAACTGGGTATGAGTATTTGCTAGAAGCAGGCGTGGCGAGTAACGTCGAAGTCTGACGACTTCTCAAGGATGTACGACATGCTGATGCGCTGGTGTGCTGTTCCCGCGTTGCTGATGGCGTTGACTGGCGTGGCCCAGGCCGCTGACTGTCCCGAATTACTGCAAGGCTCGCTGCCCAAATTGCGCGCCAAGGATTCCATCGATCTGTGCAAACAATACGCAGACAAACCGCTGGTGGTGGTCAACACCGCCAGTTTCTGCGGTTTCGCGCCGCAGTTCGAAGGCCTTGAGGCGCTGCACAAACGCTATGAAGGGCAAGGGCTGGAAATGCTCGGCGTGCCCTCCAACGACTTCAAACAGGAGTCCAAGGACAGCGCAGAGACCGCCAAGGTTTGCTACGCCAACTACGGCGTGACGTTCGCCATGACCGAACCGCAGAAAGTCCGTGGCGATGACGCTACGCATATGTTCCAGGTGCTGGCCGCGCAGAGCAGCGCGCCGAAGTGGAATTTCTATAAATACGTGGTTGATCGGCAGGGTAAGGTCATCGCCAACTTCTCTAGCCTGACCAAACCGGATGATCCGGAATTCATCGCCGCGATCGAAAAAGCCATCGCCTCAAAACCCCTGAAACCCTGACCTTCAGCGGGTTTACCCGAATCCTGTAGGAGCTGCGGCACGCTGCGATCTTTTGATCTTAAAGGTCAAAATCAAAAGATCGCAGCGTGCCGCAG
>NZ_CACSJY010000092.1:0-15342 GCF_902706155.1 Pseudomonas sp. 18058 | reverse complement strand
GCGGGGGCTGTGACTGTTCAGCGCCTGTAAAAGCAGACCCTCACCCCAGCCCTCTCCCGGCGGGAGAGGGAGCCGACCGAGGTGACTCACGCTATCCATGGCTGATTGTTCCCACGCTCTGCGTGGGAACACAGCCCGTGACGCTCCGCGTCACTGGACGCGGAGCGTCCCTTGCGGCATTCCCACGCAGAGCGTGGGAACGATCACGGCCTCGCCGCCGCAATCGCCACCAACACCAACCCGACAATCAAATTAATCCCCACCACCCGGCGAATCCGCCCCAGCACCGCCGCACCTGCCGGCCAGTCCTTGACGTCCACCGCCGTGCGCAATTCCGGCAGCATCAGCCCTTGAATGCGGATAAATAGCGCCGTCATCACCACGTACAACCCGATCATCACCTGCACGTACTTCGGCGCGGTCTCAAACCCAACCTGCTGCAGATGCAACATGCCCACGCCGCTAATCGGCAACAGGATCACCGCGACCCACACCCAGCGGAAAAAACCTTGAAACACTTCCACCCACAAGGTCAGCCGGGCGGGGCCGTCGAGGGCCTTTACGGCCGCAGGGCGCAAGACCATCCAGGCGAAAAACATGCCGCCGACCCACACCAGGGCGGACAGGACATGTAGGGGGTAGACGAGGCTAAAAAGTGTCATTGGGTTACTCCGTTCTGCGCAGGATCGATTCGCGGGGTATGATAGCCGCCGATCCAAACCACTGAAAATTTATCCAGCGTTTTTTGCGCCCGACATTCAATGATCAGCACTGAACTCAAAACCACGATCCAGGGCGCCTACTCGCGTTTTCTTGAAGCCAAGAGCCTCAAGCCGCGTTACGGCCAGCGCCTGATGATCGCTGAAATAGCCAAAGTCCTCGGGGATATCGACACCGACGACGAAGGCCGGCGCAGTGGCGACCCCGCAATTGTTGCGGTGGAAGCCGGCACCGGTACCGGCAAGACCGTGGCCTACAGCATGGCGGCGATCCCCACGGCGAAAGCCGCCGGCAAGCGTCTGGTCATCGCCACGGCGACCGTCGCGCTGCAAGAGCAGATCGTCTACAAGGATTTGCCCGACCTGATGCGCAACAGCGGGCTGAATTTCACTTTCGCCCTGGCCAAGGGCCGTGGCCGCTACATGTGCCTGTCCAAACTCGACATGCTCTTACAGGAAGGCCACGCGCAAACCGCCACTGCCCAGCTGTTCGAAGAAGAAGGCTTCAAGATCGAGGTCGATGAGGCCAGTCAGAAGCTGTTCACCAGCATGATCGAGAAACTCGCCGGTAATAAATGGGACGGCGACCGCGACAGCTGGCCGAATGCGCTGGAAGACGCCGATTGGGCGCGCTTGACCACCGATCACAGCCAGTGCACCAACCGCCATTGCCCGAACTTCGGCCAGTGCGCCTTCTACAAGGCCCGCGAAGGCATGGGCAAGGTCGACGTGATCGTCACCAACCACGACATGGTTCTGGCTGACTTGGCCTTGGGCGGCGGCGCGGTGCTTCCCGATCCGCGTGACACCATTTACGTGTTCGACGAAGGTCACCACCTGCCGGACAAGGCTATCGGCCACTTTGCCCACTACACGCGCCTGCGTTCCACCGCCGACTGGCTGGAAACCACCGCCAAGAACCTCACCAAACTGCTCGCCCAGCATCCGCTGCCGGGCGATCTCGGCAAGTTGATCGAGCAAGTGCCTGAGCTGGCGCGGGAGATCAAGGCGCAGCAGCAGTTCATGTTCAGCGCCTGCGAACAGGTCGCCGATTTCAAACCCGGCGAAGACGTCGAGGGCCGTGAGCGCCCGCGTCATCGGTTCGTCGCCGGGGTGATTCCCGAGCACATGCGCGAAATGGGCATCGAGCTGAAGAAAGGCTTCTCGCGTCTCAACGATCTGTTCACCCGTCTGACCGACCTGCTCAAGGAAGGCATGGACGGTGAGGTCAACATCGGTATCGCCAGCAATCAGGCGGAAGAGTGGTATCCGCTGTTCGGCAGCCTGTTGTCCCGTGCATCCGGCAACTGGGAATTGTGGACAGCCTTCACCGCCGAAGACCCGGAAGACAGCCCGCCGATGGCGCGTTGGCTGACTTTGGCCGAAAGCGGTTCGCTGTTCGACATCGAGGTCAACGCCAGCCCGATTCTGGCCGCCGAAACCTTGCGCCGCAGCCTGTGGAACGTCGCCTACGGTTGCCTCGTTACGTCCGCAACCCTGACCGCGCTGGGCACTTTCGACCGCTTCCGCATGCGCGCCGGTTTGCCGAAAAAAGCCGTCACCGCCGTGGTGCCGAGCCCGTTCCATCACGCTGATGCCGGCGTGCTGCGGGTGCCGGATCTGAAAGCCGATCCGCGTGATGCTCCCGCGCACACCGCCGCGATCATTCGTGATCTGCCGGATCTGGTCGAAGGCTCGCGCGGCACGCTAGTGCTGTTCTCTTCGCGCAAACAGATGCAGGACGTGTTCGACGGCCTCGACCGCGACTGGCGCAAGCAAGTTTTCATTCAAGGCAACCTGTCGAAACAGGAAACCCTGAACAAGCACAAGGCGCGCGTCGATGGCGGTGATTCCAGCGTGCTGTTCGGTCTCGCCAGTTTTGCCGAAGGCGTCGACTTGCCGGGTGCCTACTGCGAGCACGTGGTCATCGCCAAGATCCCGTTCTCGGTGCCGGACGATCCGGTCGAAGCGGCGCTGTCGGAATGGATCGAAGCCCGTGGCGGCAATCCGTTCATGGAAATCTCGGTGCCCGACGCCTCGCTGAAACTGGTTCAGGCCTGCGGTCGTCTGCTGCGTACCGAAGAAGATCGCGGCACCATCACCTTGCTGGATCGGCGCCTGGTCACCCAGCGCTACGGCAAGGCGATCCTCAATGCGTTGCCGCCCTTCCGTCGTGAAATATCCTGAGACATCGGTGGGCAGTTTTGCCCGCCGTGTTGTCTATCTCTCTGCCATCGCTTTTCCATTGGCCATTATTGGTCGTTAGGGAGAACTCCGTTCTTATGATCCGCCGTTCGCTGCCTGCCGTTTTCGCCTTGATCTTCGCTGCCCCTCTACTGGCAGCGCCTGCCGGTCAGCAGACCCTGTTCAACTTTGTCCGCCCGGCGGACGTGGTCAAAGTCACCACCGAAAACGCCGATCTGCCGCAAGCCAACGCTGAGCAAACCGCAGAAGGCGAAGTGCTGCGCCGGGTGACGTTCAACCCGGTGGCCCGTCCGACCCTGCGTCTGACCCCGCAGACCGGTGCCTGGGACTGGTCGCAGTCGGGCATGATGAGCCTGCGTTTGCAGAGCGCGATGAACTGGGCTGTGACGGTCTATGTGCAAATCCAGAGCAATGACGGCCGTACACTGGTCAGCCGCGTCGACCTGCCGGCCGGCCCTGCGCAGACCTTGCTGGTGCCGCTGGTGGCGTCGACGCCGCTGAGCCAAGGCATGAAAGCCGGGCCGCCGATGCCGATGACCGTCGACGGTCAGCGCATTTTGCTGGCCGCGAGCAGCGGTGAGATTGATCGCAGCCAAGTGGTATCGGTGAGCCTGTCGATGGATCAGCCGAAAGTCGCGCAGAGCTTGCTGCTTGAGCGTTTCGGCGTGCAGGACGGCGAGTCGGTCAGCCAAGCGGTGTACGGCAATCTGGTCGACGCTTACGGGCAATCGACTCGCAGCAAATGGCCGGAAAAAGTCGCCAGCGACGAACAACTGAAATCCGCCGCCGCCAAGGAACAGCAACAGCTGAAAACCTGGCTGGCCGAGCGCGAGAAGTCCTCGCTGGACAAGTTTGGTGGCTGGAACAAAGGCCCGGCGTTCAAGGCCAGCGGCTTCTTCCGCACCGAAAAACGTGACGGTCGTTGGTATCTGGTCACGCCTGAAGGGCATCCGTTCTACTCCCTCGGCGTCAACACCGTCAGCCCCGACGTCAGCCAGACGTACGTGGCAGGTCGCGAGTTCATGTTCGAATCCTTGCCGAAACCGGATGAGCCGTTGGCCAGTCACTTTGGTGAAGGCGACAACCGTGGCGGCAATGGTGTTGATCAAGGTCGAGGCTACGGCAACGGGCGCTGGTACGATTTCTATGGCGCCAACTTGCAGCGTGTGTACGGTGAACCGTGCAAAGCGGACAGCGCAGGCAAATCCGGCGTCGCTGAAGCGGCGAAGGCTGAAGCCACTGAAACCGCCGCCGCCAAAGCCGCAGAACCTGCCGCTGTACCGGCAGAGCCGAAGTCAGGCGTCGCCGAAGCGGCCAAGACTGAAACCATGCAAGTGGCCACTGAAAAGGCTGCCGCGCCGTGCAAAGCAACTATTGATGAGCAGCAGTGGGCCAACCATACGCTCGATCGCCTGCAAGCCTGGGGCTTCAACACGGTCGGCAACTGGAGTGCCGATTCGCTGAGTGAAGCCGAGCGCGTGCCGTACACCTTGCCGCTGTCGATCGTCGGCGATTACACCAGCATCAGCACCGGCAGCGACTGGTGGGGCGGCATGCCCGATCCGTTCGACCCGCGTTTCGCCATGGCCACCGAGCGTGCCGTGGCCATCGCTGCTCGCGATCACCGCGACGATCCATGGTTGATCGGCTATTACGCCGACAACGAACTGGCCTGGGCCGGCCCGGGCGACGATGCGAAATCCCGTTACGCGCTGGCCTACGGTACGTTGAAAATGACCACCGACGTGCCGGCCAAACGTGCGTTTCTCAAGCAATTGCGCGACAAGTATCGCAATCAGGCGGGCCTGTCGAAGGCGTGGGGCATTGATCTGCCGGCGTGGGAATTGATGGAAGACCCGGGTTTCGTGCCGCCATTGCCGAACCCCGAGCACCCGGAAATCGAGGCCGACTTCAAATATTTCCAGAAAGTCTTCGCCGACACCTACTTCAAGACCATCTCCGATTCGCTGAAATGGCACGCGCCCAACCAGATGCTGTTGGGCGGTCGCTTCGCCACCAGCACCCCGGAAGCCGTGGCGTCCTGCGCGCAGTATTGCGATGTGCTGAGCTTCAACATGTACACGCTCAAGCCGCAGGATGGCTATGACTTTGCCGCGCTGGGGGCGTTGGACAAACCGGTGCTGATCACCGAATTCAACTTCGGCTCGGCTGATCGCGGCCCGTTCTGGGGTGGCGTGACGCAACTGAGCAAGGAAGAAGATCGCGGGCCGGCATATGCCAATTTCCTCAAACAGGCGCTGAGTGAACCGTCGATCGTCGGCGTGCATTGGTTCCAGTATCTGGATCAACCGGTGACCGGGCGTCTGCTCGATGGCGAGAATGGCCACTTTGGTCTGGTGGGCGTGACGGATCTGCCGTATCAGGGCTTTGTTGAAACCGTGCGCAAGAGCAATTTGCAGGCGATGGATCAGTTGGGTCAGCAGGCGCAGAAAGCCCCGGTGCATGAAGCTGAAGGTGGCCGCAAAGGCGAGGCCGGCAAAGGCGCGGGGGCAGGGCATGCGGGTGGGCATTCGGGGAATGGTCATTAAGGCGTGATACCGCGTTATCGTTCTTCGCGAGCAAGCTTTGCTCCTACGGATTAGCGCTGCCCTTGTAGGAGCAGAGCTTGCTCGCGAAGGCGTCTGCCGCCTCACCCTAAAATCTGAAATAACCGTCTAGCCCGCAGCTGTTCCCAAATCCCTCAAGGGCTGGAACAATGCGGGCCACTTTGTAGAGCGTTTTCGCGGGGGAGTTGCGGGTGCAGATTCAGGGACATTACGAACTTCAATTCGAAGCGGTGCGCGATGCTTTTGCCGCGCTGTTCGACGATCCCCAGGAACGCGGCGCAGCCTTGTGCATTCAGGTCGGCGGAGAAACCGTCCTCGACCTCTGGTCAGGTACCGCCGACAAAGACGGCGCCGAAGCCTGGCACAGCGACACCATCGCCAACCTGTTCTCCTGCACCAAAACCTTCACTGCCGTCACCGCGCTGCAACTGGTCGCCGAAGGCAAGTTGCAACTCGATGTGCCGGTCGCCCGCTACTGGCCGGAATTTGCCGCCGCCGGCAAAGAATCCATCACCCTGCGCCAATTGCTCTGCCACCAGGCCGGTCTGCCGGCGCTGCGTGAATTGCTGGCGCCGGAAGCCCTGTACGACTGGCAAACCATGGTCGACGCCCTCGCGGCGGAAACGCCATGGTGGACGCCGGGTACTGGCCACGGTTACGCGGCAATCACTTATGGCTGGCTGATCGGCGAATTGCTGCGACGTGCCGACGATCGCGGCCCGGGCGAATCGATTGTTGCCCGGGTCGCCAAGCCGTTGGGGCTGGATTTCCACGTTGGCCTGGCTGACGAAGAATTCCACCGTGTCGCGCACATTGCGCGCGGCAAAGGCAATCCCGGCGATGCCGCCGCGCAACGTCTGCTGCAAGTGACCATGCGTGAACCGACCGCCATGAGCACCCGCGCCTTTACCAATCCGCCGTCGGTGCTCACCAGCACCAACAAACCGGAATGGCGACGCATGCAGCAACCGGCGGCCAATGGTCACGGCAATGCGCGCAGCCTCGCCGGCTTCTATGCCGGGTTGCTCGACGGCAGCCTGCTGGAAAGCGACATGCTCGAAGAGCTGACCCGCGAACACAGCCTCGGCGAAGATAAAACCCTGCTGACCCGCACCCGTTTTGGTCTGGGCTGCATGCTCGACCAACCCGATGTGCCTAACGCCACCTACGGCCTCGGCCCACGGGCGTTCGGCCATCCGGGCGCGGGCGGATCGATCGGTTTTGCTGACCCTGAGCACGATGTCGCGTTTGGTTTTGTGACAAATACCCTTGGGCCTTACGTTTTGATGGATCCGCGCGCGCAGAAGCTCGCGCGGGTACTTGCCACTTGTCTATAAAGCAACACCCGAGGTCTCTGCATCGGAACCTCGTGCAATTTTTCGATTCAAAGCGACAGTTTATCCGGGCGAAAGTGCTCTGATTTTTCATTACTTTATTTTGTGGATTTTCAATGTCATCTAAAAAGACCCTCGCCCTGGCCCTGTGTGTAGCGATCACCGGTTGCGCACAGACCCCAAAGAACGATGCGGAAGGCGCCAGCACCTGGTGGCCTTTCGGTTCCTCCGACAAAGTCGCGGCCAAAGAGCCTGCTCCAGCCCCGTTGAAACCTGCCGCAACCGCGCCGGTTGCCAAGTCTGAAAGCAGCAACCCTTGGTACTGGCCGTTCGGTTCCGATGACGAAGCCGTCAAAGCTGACATGAAAGCCGAAGTCGCGCCTGAAGCGAAAAAACCGGTCGCCGTGGCCAAGGCTGATGCCGATTCGGGCGCTAAATGGTGGTGGCCGTTCGGCGCCAAGGACGATCAAACCCCTAAAGCCGTGCCGATGCCAGATCCGAAAGTGACCCAGGCCTGGCTCGACGATTACGAGCCGCGCCTGCGCGAAGCGGTCAAGGACAGCAACCTGCAACTCGAGCGCCGTGAAAACGTCTTGGTCGTTACCGCACCGGTAGAAGGTTCGTTCAACCCGGATCGCCCGGCCATGCTGTTGCCAGTCACCCTTGGCCCGTTCACTCGCGTGGCTAAAATCCTCGAAGCCGATCCGAAAACCGCTGTGCTGGTACTCGGTCACAGCGACACCAGCGGTTCCGCGCCAGCCAACGTCAAGCTGAGCCAGGAACGTGCACAAGCCATCGCGGCGATTTTCCGCCTCAGCGGTTTGCAGCGTGATCGTCTGATGCTGCGCGGCATGGGTTCCGAAGCACCGCGTGCGGCCAACGACAGCGTTGAAGGTCGCGCCCTGAACCGTCGCGTCGAGATGCTGGTCACTCCGCAAAACACCATGGTTGCCCTGCTGAGCAAGTACAACATGCCAGCACCGAAACCCGTCACCATGGTGGCGGCGCAAGACGTCAAGCCAGTGGCCAAACCGGTAACTCCGGCTCCGGCCGCGAAGAAAGCCGCTGTACCGGCCACCAAAAAAGCCCCGGCGAAGAAAGCCGCTGCCAAAGCGCCTGCGAAAAAAGCCCCGGCCAAGGCACCGGCGAAGAAAACCACGCCAGCCAAAGCGTCGACCACCGACAAGAAAGTCGCGGCGACCGATACCACCAAAAAGTGATTCGCTAACGAAAGGAATGCGCCATGACCCAGGCTCTGGCAGATATGCGTCGTGATTACACCCGGGATGGTTTGTCCGAGGCGCAAGCCCCGGCCGAGCCGTTTGCGCTGTTCCACCAGTGGTTCGCCGACGCGGTGAAAACCGAGCAGGCACCGGTGGAAGCCAACGCCATGACCCTGGCCACGGTTGATGCGGACGGCCGTCCGCATTGCCGCATTCTGCTGCTCAAGGGCCTGGACGCGCAGGGCTTTACCTTCTTCACCAATTACGAAAGTGCCAAGGGCCAGCATCTGGCGGCGAATCCGTTTGCCGCCATGACGTTCTTCTGGCCGACCCTTGAGCGCCAGGTGCGCATTGAAGGGCGCGTCGTGAAGGTCACGCCTGAAGAGTCCGATGCGTATTATCAAGTGCGTCCGCTGGGCAGTCGCCTCGGTGCCTGGGCGTCGCCGCAAAGCCGGGTGATCAACGGCCGTGGTGAGCTGGAAGACCTGCTTAGAGCGACTGAACAACGTTTCTCCGACAGCCAGCCAGATTGCCCGCAACACTGGGGCGGTTACCGCTTGCTGCCTGAGCGCATCGAATTCTGGCAGGGCCGTCCGAGCCGTCTGCACGATCGCCTCAACTACCGTCTGCAGACCGGCCAATGGTCTGTTGAACGTCTGGCACCTTAAGCAGTCTACCGAGCGAGATAGCTTGCCGCAGCGGCATTGAGCCACTGCGGCAGATCGCGGCGCTTGATCTTCTGCGCCCGAGCGCTCGCCAGTTGCTCGAGCATGTAGGCGCGTTTACCTTCATCCTTGCCGGCCAGCGACAGCGCGAGGTCGCGATCCATCCAGCGTTTGATCCGCACGTACAGCCACCCGTGGAAGTACAGCCCGGCGATAGTGGTGACGACTATGATGAAGTAATCCATGAAAATCCTTGGGGGCGGTGGCGCAGGATCCGTAATTTGGCGCTACTGTAGGGCTCTAGAAGGAAACGTGCAGGCGTCTGTACCTCGCCTGAATGAAAGCAAATTTGTCCGGGCTGCGCCGTGACAGGCGACAAGCAGCGGAGTTTAATGAATATATGTTCTTTTGGAGTTGATGCTATGCGTAAGTCTGTTCTGCTGGTTGCTTCCTTTTCCACGATGGCGATGTTGCTTACCGGCTGCCAATCGAGCCTGACCGGTGACTCCTACTCCCGTGACGAAGCGCGTCGCGTGCAGACGATTCGCATGGGCACCATCGAATCCCTGCGCCCGGTCAAAATCGAAGGCACCAAAACCCCGATCGGCGGCCTCGCCGGTGCAGCAGTCGGCGGCGTCGGCGGCAGCGCCATTGGCGGCGGCAAGGGCAGCATCGTCGCCGCAGTCATCGGTGCGGTGGCGGGTGGTTTGATTGGTTCGGCGACGGAAGAAGGTTTGACCCGTACTCAGGGTGTGGAAATCACCGTACGTGAAGACGACGGCAGCATGCGCGCCTACGTGCAGCAGGTTCAGGAGAACGAAGTATTCCGCGTTGGCGAGCGGGTACGGATTTCGACTGTTGGCGGGACAAGCCGCGTTTCGCACTAAGCGATAGCGAGTCGTTGAAGAAAACCCCGATCAGGTGACTGGTCGGGGTTTTTTATGCTTTCAGTTTGGAGAGTCACTAATCAGCACATGTGCCCATGAAGAACTCCAAGCCCCTCGGGAAACTCACGTTGAGAAGAGTTTCCAGCGCAGCTACTTGATCTTTGCTTAATAACAACTCGCCGGGCTCCAGCTCACTCAGAGGCTTGGATTCAATGAGTTGTGCGACTTTCTCATTCATCTCGCTACCGGCGATATCTAGCTCAAATTGCACTGAATTATCTTGGACTTCATCAGGAAAGAGGCCGGTGATCGAAAGGTAGCGCACACGGTCAATCAGCCTGTTTTCGCTATTAACTGTAGTCAAACGAAATTTGATAGTCGTTGGTACTCAGGGTGATTTGATGTTGAAAGTACGGCTGAATGGTAGCAACCCACTTTTCGATAACATTGAAGCTGCCATTATTGATGTTGCCCTCCACCGGAATGCCCAAGGCATTCAATACTGATTCATCATCCCCAAGATTTTTTGACGACTCTTCGCCCTGAAGTTGTAGGGTTGCTGTGTCATACCACTCCATTCTCAGTTGCAGTCCCATCTCTTCCTCACAGATATCTTTTTTTAATGCTTCTTTCTTTTCTAGGCCCTTCGCGTTGCTCACCTGTGTAGGGATCGAAGGCTCCTAAGTGAGCTCCATCGCTTTGGTACATTTCTAACTCACCATGCCTTGAGTCCCATTCGTAAATTCTCTTGCCTTTGGCATCTGTCCAGCGCTTACGAAGTCCACCTCCGCCCTGAACTGGATTCTTGTCTTTAACTTTTTTCAAGTCTGGAAACGCGGTGATTTGCTCTGTAGTTGGCGGTTTATGGTAGCTATGGCCAGCAGGTGCCAAGCCTTTGCGTGCTGTGTTCAGTACAACGTATAACGGTTTTACCCCCGAACCCACCGGAAAAACCAAAATGAAATCCCGGTACTCCGGCGGATAAACCGGATTAACCAGAATCCCATCCGCCGCTTTCGTCGGTGGATACACCCAGATATGCGGCGCTTGCGGTGCAGCCTCCAGCGCCGGAATACCGAGAATGTCGGAGCCATCCACAGCAGGCGTCCAGATCAGTTCGACGCCTTCACCAAGATCCGCAATAAACTGACTGCCGCGCGCGGTGAACTGCACGACATCAACCATTTCCCAATCGCGATTCTTGCCGGTGTAGAAACCGTAACCTTTCAGACTGCCGTCGGCCTGTTGTTCGATTCTCAGCCGAACGCGAGTTCGCGCCTGCTCAAGTCCGCGCAACTGCTCATCGGTATACAACGCACTGTCGCCAAGACTCGATGGCATGAACAGCGCGACCAAACCCACCAAAGGCGCAACGGCCGCACTGGATACCACCGTGGGCAGGGCTTCAAATACCGACCCCGCCAACGCTAGACTGCCAAACCCGGCCGGAATGGCGGTTGCACCGATTTTCTTGAGTGGGACGCCGCCGCTGTCATCAGTCTCACGCGCGCCCAGCAAAATCAGCTCACCGTAATCCTTCAGACTGTCAGTCGGCACCATCCCCGAAGGATTGGTGTAGTCGATGATCGCATCCGGCAATTTGCAGGACTTGGCGAATACGCAGCCGGCCCGAACGACATCGTCCTTTTTCGCCGCCACTTCCCGACCACGCTCGAAAGCCTCCTGCCGGGCCAGCATGGCGTCGTAAGCATTTTGTCTGGCGTCGCGGTCAGCCAGTTCACTGGCCGTCATATAGCGGTAGGTAACGTGATGCCCGTCGCCTTGCGGTGGGTTGGAAACCCGGGGAATGTCCTTATTGCCAGCCACTGATCGTCCTTTCGTTCATCCATCGGCAGCCCCTCGCAAGGGCCTGCGCAACGTTAACGAAGCGGGAAATTTGTGGCTGTAGGACGCGTCTCTAAAGACGTGGGGATTAGTCGCTGTGTATCAGTGTGGTACTGATCTGAAGATGTTTAGAGCCATGAGTCCACAGAGAAGCCTGTTCTACCGACCTAAAGTAATTTGTCGAGCACGAACTCTTTGAACCAAGGTGGTTGGGTGTCTGATTTGATTTCAATCAGCTCGCCATCAGTGATCTCTGCTATTTGCGTCAAGCCTTCACTACCTTCATCCGAGTTGTCGAATATATAGGCCCGATTTGAGGTAAGGATAGCTTCAGATAAAAGCTCAAGAGAGCGCCAGTATCGCGCTTCTATTTTTTCGGGAGGAACGCTGTGTCCGCCTTGGGACACACGATAGGCAACCCTGGCAATGTTGATCTGAGGATCAGCGGTAGCGACGTAGTAAACGTAAACTCGATAGCCAGACTGATGGGCTTCGGCGAGCAGGCTGACTTTGTCTGAGGAGGACATGACTGTTTCGAATGTGAAACTGATGCGTTCCTTGATCAGCGATCTACGTATGAAGTCGGAGAGGGCGGATGCGACATAGGAGTCGATTTCCGTATTGAAGAAGCTTAGGCGTTCGCCATCAATCGTAAGGGTATCGAGCTTTGCCAACGAATGAGGGGATTTCCTGAGTAGGGCATGCTCACGGAAGAAGTCGAAAATGCCTTCCTTGTGAGCCTCGATGCGGTAGGAGGTGAAATCAAAATAGCCGGTATCTTTGATTGCCCGTTCTATGTCATCAGGATTTATGTAGTTTCCCAGCAAATGCGCGGGAACCAGTCGATTGAAAGTACTTTTTCCTGAGCCGTTCGGGCCCGCAAATATCCGTATTCTGGGTGTGCTCAAGAAGTGACCTGTTTTGAAGATTTGTTGATGTGCAGGCGAGTGCCGCTTTTCAGATTTCCATAGGTACCGATTGAGCGCAGTGCAACGGAAGTTTTCTCAGTCACTTCAAACAACTGGCCGTCTTTAGCGACGAGCACCACTGCGCCATTGGCGAGCGCCATCTTATAGGCGTTGTTGAAGGCCTTCAGAGCGATATCTGGAATCCGCGATTCCTGGACGGAAATCTGATCGTCCGTCATTGGGCGTTTTTCTGCTTTACGTGACATGGATGACTCCAGAAAGGCGCTGCTGAAAAGGTGCTGCGGCAACGAAAGATATAGCACACTTGCAAGGTTTAGAGCCAAGCCCCTCTATAAGAGAGGGGCTCTGATTTTTGTAGAAAGATGTATCTCAGGCGTTTTGTAAGGTGTTCTTTCGACTCGCCGCCGCCGTCACCGCATAACCAATCAGCGCCGCCAGAATCGAGCCGGTCAGAATGCCCATTCGATCCATCCCGGCGTAGTCGCTCACGCCCGGTTCAAAGGCCAGCGAGCCAACGAACAGGCTCATGGTGAAGCCGATCCCGCAGAGGATCGCTACGCCCATGACTTGGCCCCAGTTGGCGCCTTGCGGCAGGGCGGCGATGCCGACTTTGACGGCCAGCCAGGTGAGGCCGAAGACGCCGACGGTTTTACCGAGCAGCAGGCCGACCGCAATGCCCATCGGTACGTCGTGGGTGAAGCTTTCAACGGTGACGCCGCTCAGCGACAGGCCGGCGTTGGCGAAAGCGAACAGCGGCAGGATGCCGTAGGCGACCCACGGATGTAGCGCATGTTCGAGGGTCAGCAGTGGCGACGGCTCGGCGTTTTTCGTGCGCAGCGGGATGCAGAAGGCCAGGGTCACGCCGGCCAGCGTCGCGTGGACACCGCTTTTGAGCACGCAGACCCAGAGGATCAGACCGATGATCATGTACGGCCCGAGCTTGACCACCCCGAGTCGATTCATCGCCACCAGCGACGCAATGCACGCCGCCGCGAGGCCCAGCGACAGGGTCGACAGTTCGCCAGAGTAGAAGATCGCGATGATGACGATGGCGCCGAGGTCATCGATGATCGCCAAGGTCATCAGGAAAAGCTTTAACGATACCGGTACACGCTTGCCGAGCAGGGCCAGTACGCCGAGGGCGAAGGCGATGTCGGTGGCGGTCGGGATCGCCCAGCCGCTGAGGGCCGCAGGGTTGTCGCGGTTGAGGAACCAGTAGATCAGCGCCGGCACCAGCATGCCGCCGATGGCTGCGGCGCCGGGCAGGACGATTTGCGACGGCTTCGACAGCTGACCGTCGAGTACCTCGCGTTTCACCTCCAGGCCGATGAGCAGGAAAAACATCGCCATCAGACCGTCATTGATCCACAGCAGCAGGGGTTTAGCGATTTTCAACGCACCGATCTGCGCCACCACGGGGGTGTCGAGCAGGCCGGTGTACAGCCACGACAGTGGCGAGTTGTTGATAATCAGAGCCAGGATGGCCGCGGCGATCAATAACAGACCGCTGGCAGCTTCCAACTGAAAGAAACGCGTGAAAGTGCTACGCAGAGGCAAGGTCGCTCTCCATCGAATCGTCAAAAAGGTGGAACACCCTAACCCGTACTGTTAGTTGTTAAAACAAAAGTTATATTCTTTTTTGTTATATGTCGTTACAGGCTATCTGGCTCAAGCCACGGTGAGCCTAGCAGTTGCCTGACATATTGAGACTCAGCTGTATCTGTGCGGAATATAGGATTAATCCTAATCTGACGTACGAACCTTTTCAGGAGGCCAATCTCCTGCCCGATTCAAGAGAACACAGACCATGAGCGACAACCGACAGTGGGCCCGCGAAGCCATCCGCATCATCGAAGCGGACTTCCAGCGCAGCGCCGACACCCATCTGATCCCCTTGCCGCTGCCGGGTTTTCCGGGCATCGAGCTGTACTTCAAGGATGAATCCAGTCATCCGACCGGCAGCCTCAAACATCGCCTGGCCCGTTCGTTGTTCCTTTATGCACTGTGTAACGGCTGGCTCAAACCCGGCGCGCCGGTGATTGAAGCGTCGAGCGGTTCGACGGCGATTTCCGAAGCGTATTTCGCGCGGATGCTCGGTCTGCCGTTTATTGCAGTGATGCCGGCGACCACCTCGAAAGAAAAAATCGCCCAGATCGAGTTCTATGGCGGCAAAAGCCATCTGGTAAAAGATCCGACGCAGATCTACGCCGAATCCGAGCGTCTGGCCCGAGAACACGATGGTCACTTCATCGACCAGTTCACCTACGCCGAGCGCGCCACCGACTGGCGCGCGAACAACAACATCGCTGAATCGATCTTCCAGCAGATGCGTTTCGAGACGCACCCGGAACCGAGCTGGCTGATTTCCAGCCCCGGCACCGGCGGCACCACCGCGACCCTCGGCCGTTACGTGCGCTATCGCCAGCATTGCACCCGCGTGTTGTGCGCCGATGCCGAGCGTTCAGTGTTCTTCGATTACTACCAGACTGGCGACGCGACTTTGCGTCTGGATTGCGGCTCGCGGATTGAAGGCATTGGCCGGCCACGGGTGGAAGCGTCGTTCCTGCCGAAGGTGATCGATGCGATGGTCAAAGTGCCGGACGCCTTGTCGCTGGCGGCCATGCATTATCTGGCGCAGCGTCTGGGCCGGCATGTTGGTGGGTCGAGCGGCACCAATCTGATCGGCGCGTTGATGGCGGCGCAGCAGATGAAAGCGGCGGGGGAGTCGGGGTCGATCGTGGCGATTCTGTGCGATGGCGGCGAGCGGTATGCCGACACGTATTACGATCAGGATTGGCTGAAGATGCAGGGTTACGAGTTGGCCGATTTAATCGACGTCGTGGCGGCGAGTGCCGAGCGCGGTGAACCGCTGCCGACTTCAGTGCAACGCGCCAACATCTGACACACCGAAAACCAAATGTGGGAGCGGGCTTGCTCGCGAAAGCAGTGTTTCAGGCGATACATGTAT
>NZ_CACSJY010000091.1:0-15862 GCF_902706155.1 Pseudomonas sp. 18058 | reverse complement strand
GGTTTATTGGGGGGCGCGGGTTTTGAGGGTGATTTTCTGCACTGAATCGAGGCGGGTTGCTCGTTCGTGGGGCGTTCAGGCGGGTGGATTTTTGGTGATTGGGCTGACGCCTTCGCGAGCAAGCCCGCTCCCACAGGGGGTCTGTGTCGTTCACAAATCCCCTGTGGGAGCGGGCTTGCTCGCGAATGGCGCGGCGCGGTTCAACTGTGAAACAGCAACACCAGCAGCACCAGATTCCCGAGCAATGCCAGCAACGCCATCGTCCGCCAGACCTTCAGCGGCTCCCGCTCCAACATAGGCCGAGGCCGCACGCTCAAACTGCGCCGCTCGCCCTGTTCCAGCACCAACAACCATTCTTCCGCTGTTTCAAAGCGTTGCTGCGGATCAGCCGCCACGCCGCGCTCCAGACTCTGCGCCAGCCATTCCGGCAGATCCGGTCGATAACGCCCGGCGCTCACCGCCAGCCCAAATCGCGGCCGCTGAAACGCTTCTATCTCGCCGTAAGGAAAATGCCCCGTAAGCAGGAAATACAGGGTCACGCCCACCGCGTACAAGTCCTGCTGCGCACTCGGCGGATCACCGCGAAAGCCTTCCGGGGCGATATAACTCGGCGTCCCCGGCAACGTCGACGGCGCGTCTTCGGACAGTCCCGGGCAATACGCCAGGCCAAAATCCAGCAGCCGCAGTTCACCGTCATCCCCCCAATGCAGATTCTCCGGTTTGATGTCCCGATGCAGAATCTGCCGCCGATGCAGCAGCCCAACCGCACGCAGCAGGCGTTCGGCAATGTCTTGCCACTGCGCCAACGGTAACGCCCCGTTTTTTTGAAAAACCTGCGCCAGCGTCTTGCCGGAATATTCCCGCATTACGTAGTACAAATGCTGACGCTGATTGCACGCATGGACTTCAGGAAAATGCCGTCCGGCCACACGTTTCAGAAACCATTCCTCGGACAACAGCGCTTGCCCGGCACAGGAATCATCAGCGGAACGTGTGGGCAGGGTTTTCAACAGCCACGTTTGACCTTGGCTATCCAGCGCGCGATACAGCAACGATTGCTGGCTCTGCGCGACGATGCCTTGCACCTGCCAGCCTTCAAACGACTGACCGGGTTTCAGCGGCGGCGGCAGTGGCCATTGCTGCAAATGCATCAGTGCATCGCCAAAACTCGCCTCGCCAACCGCATCGACCCGCACCAGCAAAGCGCTGGCGTTGTCTTGACTGCCGGCCAGATGCGCGGCGTTGACCAATGTTTGCGCCGCGCTGTGCAGATCCGGCTGATCACGCAGGATCGCCGCAATCGCGGTATCGCCCAGGGTTGACCAGACGCCATCACTGAGCAGCACAAAGCTTTCGCCGTCACGCAATTCACCGTCGAGAAAATCCAGCACCAAATGTTGATCCAGCCCGAGCGCACGCTTGAGCACATGCTGCATGCCCGGCTGCTCCCAGACGTGATCCTCGCTGATGCGCTGCAACGCGTCGGCGTGCCAGCGGTATACCCGGCAATCTCCTACATGGGCGAGGGTAAAGCGCCGACCGCGCATGACCAAAGCACTGACAGTGGTGAGTAACGGCTGCCCACCGCCATTGGCCTGCAACCAGCGATTTTGTGCGAGCAGCAAGCGGTCGAGGGCCTGCGCCACGCTCCAGGTTTCCGGGGTGGCGTAATAATCGAGCGCCAAGGCCTGCAAGGTCGAGCGCGCGGCGAGGCCGCCATCGGCGCATTGGCTGACGCCGTCGGCGATGGCGAACAGATAACCCTTGCTCGCCGCCAGCGCCGGGGCCGGCGTGACCAGGCGCACAGCGTCCTGATTCTCCGTGCGCGGCCCGGTGGCGCTGGCTTCGGCGAAACTCAGTTGCAGGGCCATCGACGCCTCAGACCCGCGCCGCCGTCACCGCTGCGGAGCCCCAAGTGGTTCTCCAGCGACGCTTGACGCCGTGCAGGCCGAACCACGCCAACACGCCAAGGCTGGCGAACAACCACAGCGCCAGTTGGTAGCTGCCGGTGCTCTGCTTGATCGCACCCATGCCCGCCGCCAAGGCGAAACCGCCAATGCCGCCGGCCATGCCGATCAGCCCGGTCATTACGCCGATCTCCAGACGAAAACGCTGCGGCACCAGTTGGAAAACCGCACCGTTGCCTGCCCCTAAACCGAGCATCGTGCAGACGAAAAGCGCCAGCGCCGCGTAGGAACTTGGCAGATTGAAGCCAACGGCAGCGATGCAGATCGCAGCGACGGTGTACATCGCCAACAGAGTGCGGATCCCGCCGAAACGGTCAGCCAGGGCGCCACCCAATGGGCGCATCAAACTGCCGCCGAACACGCAAGCGGCGGTGTAGTAACCGGCGGTCACCGGGCTCAAACCGTATTGATCGTTGAAATAGCCGGGCAGGGCGCTGGCCAAGCCGATAAAGCCGCCGAAGGTGACGCTGTAGAAGAACATGAACCACCAACTGTCGCGGTCGCCGAGGGCTTTGAAGTAGTCGGTCATGGCTTTGGCTTTCGGCCGTTCCGGCGCGTTTTTCGCCAGCCAGGCGAACAGCACCAGCGTCAGGATCAACGGAATCAAAGCGAAACCGAACACATTGCTCCAGCCGTAAGCGGCGGCGAGCACCGGTGCGAGCAACGCGGCGAACACGGTGCCGGAGTTGCCCGCGCCAGCGATGCCCATGGCTTTGCCCTGATGTTGCGGCGGATACCATTGCGAGGCCAGCGGCAGGGCAACGGCAAACGAAGCGCCGGCCATACCGAGAAACAGGCCGAGGATTAGCGCTTGTTCGTAACTGTGAATGCCGATTTTCCAGGCGCCGAACAGTGCGCAGATGACGATGACCTGGCCAATCAGCCCGGCGGTTTTCGGCGACAGTCGATCGGCGAGCATGCCCATGATGAAGCGCAGAACAGCACCAGCAAGGATCGGCGTGGCGACGACGAGGCCGCGTTGTTGGGTGGTCAGGTGCAGGTCGGCGGCGATCTGCACCGCCAAAGGGCCGAGCAGATACCAGACCATGAAACTCAGGTCGAAATAGAGGAAGGCCGCGAACAATGTCGGGGTGTGGCCGGATTTCCAGAAGCTTGAATTCATCGCGCACCTCAGCTGAAAAGAGTCTCGAAAGGAGTCATGCAACAGCAGGTGGGGCGCCGCACGGCCGCACCACCGGCCCCGGTCTGTGGGGCCAAAACGCAAAAACGCCGCTACCTGATACGCCGGGTGGGGCGAACGGGTGAGCGACGTCTTTGTCGTGGGTGGGGCAACCGCCGTTGGTTACCTTTGAGTTTTACATAGCGAGATTTGTGCCAAGGATCAAAAGATCGCAGCCTTCGGCAGCTCCTACAGGGGAATGCAGTCTCCTGTAGGAGCTGCCGAAGGCTGCGATCTTCTGATCTTGATTCAACCCAACAACTCACTCATCGCAATAATCTGCTCCGCCACTTGAATCAGCTTCTGCTGCCGGCTCATCGCCTGCCGCCGCATTAGCGTGTACGCCTCTTCCTCATTGCAGTCCTTCATCTTCATCAACAAACCCTTGGCCAGTTCAATCCGCTTGCGCTCCGCCAGTTGCTGATCGCGCGCCTGCAACTGCGCGCGCAACGCCTGATCACTCTCGAAACGCGCCATCGCCACATCGAGAATCGGCTGCAAACGCTGGGCGTGAATGCCTTCGACGATGTAGGCACTGACCCCGGATTTGATCGCCTGACGCATCACTCCCGGATCATGCTCGTCGGTAAACATCACGATCGGCCGTGGCTGGTCGCGGCTGACCAGCACCACTTGTTCCATGACATCGCGGCTCGGTGACTCGGTATCGATCAGGATCACGTCCGGGCGCACCGTTTCGACGCGCGCGGGCAGGTCGATGGTCAGGCCGGATTCGTCGATAACTTCAAAACCGGCTTCGGTCAGCGCCGCTTTCAGACGTCCGACTTTTTTCGCGGTGTCGTTGATCAGCAGAATGCGCAACATGTTCGCGTCTCCTGTCAGCGGCGGGCGAGAAGGGCTGAGTCGTCGCTTATGGCGTGCAGTTTGAAGCTGCGCGCATAAGCGGCCGGGTCGCTGCCGTCCCAGATTTTGCCGTCGAGCAACTGACTGCTGCGCATGTCGGTGCCCCACGCGGCGACGCCGACTGCGGTGGCAGCGTCGCGATACAGATCGAGCTGCTGAACCTGACGGGCGACGGCGAGGTAATCCGGATCCTCGCGCAGCAAACCCCAACGACGGAACTGGGTCATGAACCACATGCCGTCGGACAAGTACGGCAAATTCACCTCGCCGTGGCCGTGGAAACGCAGCGCATGAGGATCCTGCCAGCGGTTGCCGAGGCCATCGGCGTAATCACCGAGAAAACGCGGTTCGATGCACGCCACTGGCGCATCGAGGTATTCCGGCGCACTGAGCAATTGCGCGGTGCTGCGGCGGTTTTCCGGACTTTCTTCGATGAAACGACTGGCTTCGAGGATTGCCATCACCAACGCGCGTGCGGTGTTCGGGTACTGATCGACGAATTCGCGGGTGCAGCCGAGGACTTTTTCCGGGTGATCGGGCCAGATGGTCTGGCTGGTGGCGAGGGTGAAACCAAGATCCTGCTGCACCGCGCTGGCGGCCCACGGTTCGCCGACGCAAAAACCGTCGATGCGCCCGGCCTGCAAGTGCGCGACCATTTGCGGCGGCGGCACCACCACGCTGTCGACATCCTGCAGCGGATGAATGCCCTGACTCGCCAGCCAGTAATAAAGCCACATCGCGTGGGTGCCGGTGGGGAAGGTCTGGGCGAAGGTGAGTTTTGCGCGGCTTTGGTGCACGTGGCGATCCAGCGCGTCAGGACTGGTCACGCCGAGGTTCTGCAAACCGTGCGAAAGATTCAGGCTCTGGCCGTTCTGATTGAGGCCCATCAGCACGGCCATGTCGGTCGGCGCGACACCGCCGATGCCCAGATGCACCGCGTAAATCAGCCCGTACAAACTGTGCGCGGCGTCGAGTTCGCCGCTGACCAGTTTGTCGCGCAATCCTGCCCAGGAGGTCTGGCGCTTGAGGTTCAGGGTCAATCCGTAAGGCTGAGCAAAGCCTTGCGTGGCCGCGACCACCACCGAGGCGCAATCGCTCAGGGCCATGAAGCCGAGGTTGATTGCACTCTTTTCCGGAGCATCGCTGCCGTTGACCCAGGCCAGCGGCCCTACCGAAGGTTCATTCATCCAACGCTACCTCGAAAAAAAACGCCGCCGCGGACTTTGCGCAGGCAAAACCCGGGACGACGCCATTGTCCTTGCCCGCACGCCGCCATTGGCCTGCAAGCTGATAAAGATGTCGGTGCAAGGCATATGCCACTCGCCGCGATTTGCGCGTGCGCCTCGCGCGGTGGGGCGATGCCCGGCTATAATCGCCGCCTCTTTTCGCCGCCCGAGTCAAAGCCGCCCATGTACACCCTGGCCCGTCAGATGTTGTTCAAACTTTCCCCGGAAACCTCCCACGATCTGTCGCTGGATCTGATCGGCGCGGGCGGACGTTTGGGCCTCAACGGCTTGCTGTGCAAAGCGCCGGCAAAAGTCCCGGTGACCGTCATGGGCCTGGAATTCCCCAACCCGGTGGGTTTGGCGGCCGGGCTGGACAAGAACGGCGCAGCCATCGATGGCTTCGCGCAACTGGGTTTCGGTTTTGTCGAAATCGGCACCGTGACCCCGCGTCCACAGCCGGGCAACCCGAAACCACGGATTTTCCGTCTGCCGGAAGCCGAGGCGATCATCAATCGCATGGGTTTCAACAACCTCGGTGTCGATAACCTGCTGGCGCGCGTGGCGGCGGCGAAATACAACGGCGTGCTGGGCATCAACATCGGCAAGAATTTCGACACGCCGGTTGAGCGTGCAGTCGATGATTACCTGATCTGCCTGGACAAGGTTTACGCCCACGCCAGCTACGTGACCGTCAACGTCAGCTCGCCGAACACCCCGGGCCTGCGCAGCTTGCAGTTCGGTGATTCGCTCAAGCAATTGTTGGCCGATCTGGCCACGCGCCGTGCCGAACTGGCGTTGCGTCATGGCAAGCATGTGCCGCTGGCGATCAAGATCGCGCCGGACATGACCGACGAAGAAACCGCGCAGGTGGCGCAGGCGCTGATCGATACCGGGATGGACGCGGTGATCGCGACCAACACCACCCTCAGCCGTGTCGGTGTTGAAGGCATGGAGCATGGTGACGAGGCGGGCGGTTTGTCGGGTGCGCCGGTGCGTGAGAAGAGCACCAATACGGTGAAAGTGCTGGCGGGCGAGTTGGCTGGGCGGTTGCCGATTATTGCTGCTGGCGGGATTACCGAAGGCAAGCATGCGGCGGAGAAGATTCTCGCGGGTGCGAGTCTGGTGCAGATTTATTCGGGCTTCATCTATAAGGGCCCGGCGCTGATCCGTGAATCCGTAGACGCAATCGCCGCCCTGCGCAAATAACCCGACCCGATACGGTCAATGTAGGAGCTGCCGAAGGCTGCGATCTTTTGATCTTGATTCTAAAAAACAAGATCAAAAGATCGCAGCCTTCGGCAGCTCCTACAGGGGTAGTTGCCCGCCAATCGAAAGGTGGGTGACAGTCGAGTTTTCGGGCATAAAAAAGGGCTCCTCGAAGGAGCCCCTGGGCCGTAGCCCGCCGTCCGGGAAGGACGTGCATGGTAAGTCGTTACAAATTCAGATTGTCGTGTCGGAGTAAGTGCCCTGTGTCAGCCGACGGCGTGAAGTTCGTTGAGTCTATGGATTCCCGCAGTGCCGGTCATACCGTCCCAGTTGTCGCCGCGTCCTTCTCGCCAGCCGTTAATCCAGGCTTGACGTACCGACGGTAGAGTAAATGGGCAAAGCTCACGGGATTTGCCACCAACGCCATATTGATATCCGCGCAAAAATGCTCTTTCCAACGGATCACGCTTAAGTCTTCTCATAGGGTGTTGCCCTCACTTGTTGACTGTTTGTGTCGCGTCGACCTCAATCGAGGTCTGGCAGAAAAAACTCTGCCGTGGTGCGGCTCGCTGCCGGCGTGGCGAGCCAAGGTGTTGACGCCGTTGCGACGTCAACCTGTGGTCAGTTCTAACCAATGAGTCACAGCGATGGAATGACCGTTTTGTCATAAGGACGTAACGAAAAGGGTGCTATAGCGATAAGTAACCGCGTATTTATTGAACGTTTATTGAGCAAACCCCGGTATGATCGGCCCCGCGCTGGATGATGGGCTTAATTCTTTAGTGAGAATGACCCACGTTTGCGCTGGGGTACTATTCGACGAAGGGTCGCTTTAAGACTTTTTGTTACTCCAACTTTTTTATCTGTCCTTGCATCTAAGCTCTTTTAACCCGAGCAGCGGGGATGGAACGGCACACCTTCGTGCCACGCGGGCGTTCTTTTAGAAAAGCGCCTGATTGAAAACCGGATCGGCAATGCGTTGCCGGTTCACTAGCCAAAGGCTTTGGAAATACCATGTCCGACAGTTTCGAACTCTTCCTCACTTGCCCTAAAGGCCTTGAAGGCCTGCTCATCGAGGAAGCCGTCGGGCTTGGCCTTGAAGAAGCGCGCGAGCACACCTCCGCCGTGCGTGGCATGGCGACCATGGAAACCGCTTATCGCCTGTGCCTCTGGTCGCGTCTGGCCAACCGCGTGTTGCTGGTGCTCAAACGCTTCCCGATGAAGGACGCCGAAGACCTGTACCACGGCGTCCTCGACGTCGAGTGGCAGGATCACATGCTCAGCGACGGCACCCTGGCCGTTGAATTCAGCGGTCACGGCTCAGGCATCGACAACACCCACTTCGGCGCGCTGAAGGTCAAAGATGCCATCGTCGACAAACTTCGCACGCCGCAGGGCGACCGTCCGTCGATCGACAAGCTCAACCCGGATCTGCGCATTCACCTGCGCCTGGATCGCGGCGAAGCAATTCTCTCCCTCGACCTCTCCGGCCACAGCCTGCACCAGCGCGGCTATCGCTTGCAGCAGGGCGCGGCGCCGCTGAAGGAAAACCTCGCGGCAGCGATCCTGATCCGTTCCGGCTGGCCACGCATTGCGGCCGAAGGCGGCGCGCTGGCTGACCCGATGTGCGGTGTGGGTACGTTCCTCGTCGAAGCGGGGATGATCGCCGCCGATATGGCGCCGAACCTGCGTCGTGAGCAGTGGGGTTTCACCGCTTGGCTCGGTCACGTGCCAGCGCTGTGGAAAAAACTGCATGAAGAAGCTGCTGAACGCGCCGCTGCCGGTCTGGCCAAGCCACCGCTGTGGATTCGCGGTTACGAAGCCGATCCACGTTTGATTCAACCGGGTCGCAACAACGTTGAGCGTGCCGGTCTGAGCGAGTGGATCAAGATCTACCAAGGCGAAGTCGCCACTTTCGAGCCGCGTCCGGATCAGAACCAGAAAGGTCTGGTCATCTGCAACCCGCCGTACGGCGAGCGTCTCGGTGACGAAGCCAGCCTGTTGTACCTCTACCAGAACCTCGGCGAGCGTCTGCGTCAGGCTTGCCTGAACTGGGAAGCAGCGGTGTTCACCGGCGCGCCGGATCTCGGCAAGCGCATGGGCATCCGCAGCCACAAACAGTATTCGTTCTGGAACGGCGCGTTGCCGTGCAAGCTGTTGCTGATCAAGGTCACTCCGGATCAGTTCGTCACTGGCGAGCGTCGTACGCCGGAACAGCGTCAGGCCGAGCGTGAGCAAGCGGCTTACGATCAAACCCCGGACGAGCCGCAAGAGCGCAAGTTCAACAAGAACGGCAACCCGATCAAACCGACGCCAGCCCCGGCACCGGTGATCGAGCAGCCGCGCTTGAGCGAAGGCGGGCAGATGTTTGCCAACCGTCTGCAAAAAAATCTCAAGGCGATGAGCAAGTGGGTCAAGCGCGAAGGCATCGATTGCTACCGCGTCTACGATGCCGACATGCCTGAGTACGCGATGGCGATCGATCTGTATCACGACTGGGTGCACGTGCAGGAATACGCCGCGCCGAAGTCGATCGATCCGGAAAAAGCCTCGGCACGCATGTTCGACGCACTGGCAGCGATTCCGCAGGCGCTGAACGTCGACAAGAGCCGCGTGGTGGTCAAACGCCGCGAGCGCCAGAGCGGCACCAAGCAGTACGAGCGTCAGAGCGCGCAGGGCAAGTTCAATGAAGTCACCGAGGGCGGCGTGAAGTTGCTGGTCAACCTCACCGACTACCTCGACACCGGCCTGTTCCTTGATCACCGCCCAATCCGCATGCGCATTCAGAAAGAGGCCGAGGGCAAGCGTTTCCTCAATCTGTATTGCTACACCGCGACCGCCAGCGTGCACGCAGCCAAGGGCGGCGCGCGCAGCACCACCAGCGTCGACCTGTCGAAAACCTACCTCGACTGGGCGCGCCGCAACCTGTCGCTGAACGGCTTCTCGGACAAGAACCGTCTGGAGCAGGGCGACGTGATGGTCTGGCTGGAGAGCTGCCGTGAAGAGTACGACTTGATCTTCATCGATCCGCCGACCTTCTCCAACTCCAAGCGTATGGAAGGCATCTTCGACGTGCAGCGTGATCAGGTGCAGTTGATCGACCTGGCCATGGCGCGTCTGGCGCCGGGCGGCGTGTTGTACTTCTCGAACAACTTCCGCAAGTTCCAGTTGGAAGAGAACCTGACCGAGCGTTACGCGGTCGAGGAAATCAGCGCACAGACCATTGATCCGGATTTTGCCCGCAACACCAAGATCCACCGCGCCTGGAAAATAACGGCTCGTTGACGCTTCGCCAGACTGGATCCACAGAGCCTTGATTTTTAAAGGCTCTTGGATCCAGTCAGCGCTAGCCAAATTAATGGCTAATAGCTATAACTCAACCCATGGCCAAGGGGTTTTTCCCGGAACATTGGCGTAGTGAGTTGTCCTTATGTCGTTGCACCCCGTGCGCCCGAAGATACTGGGTTTTATCAGCGAAGAAGTCTCGGCCTGGCTGGTCGCGCTGCTGGTATTGCTCGCCGGCGGGATTCTCACGGGGCTGCTCGCCTGGGCCACCCTCAACGAATTTCACCAGCAATTGCGTCAGCGTTTCCAACTGCTGACCAATGAACGTTACAGCCGCATCGAAGAACGCTTTGAAGATCAAGAGCAACGCCTCGACGGTCTGCGCCGTTTCTTCTCCAATTCTGAATCGGTGTCCCGCGCCGAATTCGACGGTTACACCCAACCTCTGTTACTGCGTACTCAAGCCTATTCGTTCGCCCTCAAGGTCAGTGGCGCCGAGCGCGCGACGTTTGAGCAGCGCGTGCGGGATGACGGCTTGGGCGATTTCACCATTCGCGAACTGAATGCCCATGGCGAATTGCAACTGGCTGCGTCCCGCGATGAATACGTGCCGGTGCTGTACAGCCAGACCCAGAGCAAGCTCGGCTCGCCGTTGGGTTACGACTTGCTCGCGCAACCGATGCGCCGCGATACGTTGATGCGTGCCGATCAGTTGAACAATCTGGCGGTGTCGCAACCGTTGCACCTGGTCAGCACCGAACCGTCCTACGCACGCGGTGTGTTGTTGGTGGCTCCCGTCGTCCATGAGGGTGAGCAGCAGTCGTTCGGTTATGTCGCGGCGGTGATCAGCATGCGCCAGCTGCTCGCCGACGGTTTGCCGGACGCGTTTCATGACTATCTGTCGGTGCGCATTCTCGATCTGTCGACCAATGATCAGCATGAAGTGTTGTTCGAATCGACCAATGAGCCGGTGCCGAGTGATTTGTCCGCGACTCGTCTGTTGCGTCTGGCCGATCACGACTATCAAGTCGACATCCTGCCGAGCGAAGCGTTTATGCAGGCCAACCATTCGTCGGTTGGCAGCATCGTGATTCTCGGTGGGCTATTGAGCGTTTTGCTCAGTGCGTTGTTGTATGTGCTGGTCAGTCAGCGTCAGCGCGCGGTGCGCATGGTCGAGCAACGCACCGAGGAACTGCACGCCAGCGAACAGGAATTGCGCGGCACCCATGGTCAGTTGCGTGGTGTGCTCAACGCAGCGACACAAGTGGCAATCATCGCCACCGACCTGCGCGGCGTGATCAGCACGTTTAATCCCGGCGCCGAGCAAATGCTCGGTTACAGCAGCGCTGACGTTATCGGCCACATGACTCTGGAAAACCTGCATCTGCCGCGAGAACTCGCCACACGTTCGGCGGAGTTGAGCGCGCGTTACGGCAAAAGCATTCCGACTTGCCACGCGATGCTGGTTGAGGGCGGCGAAGTCGGCGGCCATGAGGCGCGCGAGTGGACGCTGGTGCGCAGCGATGGCAGTCATCTGCCAGTGAACATGCTCGCCACTCCGGTGCTCGACGAGCAGGGGCTTTGGGTCGGGCATCTGGCGATCTGCATCGACATCACCGAGCGCAAGCGTGTGCACGAGGCGCTGGCGGCGCGGGATGTGTTGCTGAAGAAACTCAGCGCCCACGTCCCCGGCGGCATTTACCAGTTCAAGATGGAATTCGACGGGCGCTTTAGCGTGATCTACGCCAGCGACGGCATTCGTGAGATCTACGAGCTGGAGCCGGATGTGTTGCTACTGAATGCCGAGGCGATCTTCACCCGCATTCATCCGCAGGACACCACGCGGGTGCGCGCTTCGATCCGTGAGTCGGCGGACAACCTCAGCCCGTGGCGCGAGGAATACCGCGTGCAACTGCCCGAGCGCGGCCTGCGCTGGGTGCGCGGCGAGGCAACGCCGGAAGAGCTGCCGGGCGGCGGAGTGTTGTGGCATGGCTATATTTCCGACATCTCCGACCTCAAACGCGTCGAGGAAGAACTGCGTGCGCTGTCGGTGACGGACTCGCTGACCGGCATTCATAACCGCCGTTATTTCCAGGAACGCCTGACCACTGAAATGGCTCGGGTCGAGCGTGGCGGCGGCGAGTTGTCGGTGATCATGCTCGACATCGACCACTTCAAACGCATCAACGACCAGTACGGGCATGCCGTGGGCGATCGGGTTTTGCAGGCGGTGTGCGAACGCATTGGCCACCGGTTGCGGCGCACCGATGTGTTCTGCCGTTTGGGCGGCGAGGAATTCATGGTGCTGTGCCCGGACATCGACGGCGAGCACGCGCACATGCTGGCGGTTGAGCTGTGGCAGGGCTTGCGGGGCGCGCCGGTGGATGTGGTCGGCGTGGTCACGGCGAGTTTCGGCATCGCCAGTTGGCGCACGGGAGAGGGCGCGGATGCGCTGCTGCTACGCGCGGATTCCGGGGTGTACGCGGCAAAACAGGGCGGCCGCGATCGCGTCGAGCAGATGAGCTAACGGCTAAACCCTTGCTCCTACAAAAGATCAAAAGATCGCAGCCTTCGGCAGCTCCTACAGGGTAAATGTTCACCTGTAGGAGCTGCCGAAGGCTGCGATCTTTTGCTTTTTTGCTTTTAGAGGACTGACGCAGTCTGCGGCAGTTTCGGCTGGCGATACAGATCCAGCAGCACCTGATCCAGTACCGACGAAGCGCCAAACGGGGCTTTGTCGTTGAGGATCGCCACCACCGCCCAGGTATTGCCATTGACGTCACGGCTGAAACCGGCAATCGCCCGCACGGTGTTCAAGGTGCCGGTCTTGACGTGCGCCTCGCCGCGCATTGCGGTGGTTTTCAGGCGTTTACGCATAGTGCCGTCGGTGCCGGCGATCGGCAGCGAGCTGATGTATTCAGCGGCATACGGGCTGTGCCACGCGGCTTGCAGCATGTTCGCCATTTCACGGGCGCTGACGCGTTCAGCGCGGGACAGCCCGGAGCCGTTCTCCATCACCAGGTGCGGCGCGGTGATGCCTTTCTTCGCCAGCCACTGACGGACGACGCGTTGACCGGCCTTGGCATCATCGCCGTCGGCGTCGTTGCGGAATTTCTGGCCGAGGCTCAGGAACAGCTGCTGGGCCATGGTGTTGTTACTGTATTTGTTGATGTCGCGAATGATCTCGGCCAGATCCGGCGAGTAAGCGCGAGCCAGCAGTTTGGCGTTGCTTGGCGTGGTCGCCAGGCGATCGCGGCCCTGAATGCTGCCGCCCAGTTCTTTCCAGATCGCGCGCACGGCGCCGGCGGTGTAGGTCGCGTGGTCGAGGAGCGACAGATAAGTCTGCGAACTGCAGCCTTCGCCCAACTGGCCGCCAACGGTCACGGTCACGCTGCCATCGGCTTGCGGCACCGGGTTGTAGCGTACGCCGCCGGTGCATTGCTTCGACGGCAGGGCTTTGACGGTGTTTTCGATGTGGATGCTGGCAATCGGCGGCTCGACCGAGATCAGTACACGGCCACCGTCGTTGCGCGCGACAAAGCGCAGAGCTTTGAGGTTGACCAGCAGCGAATCCGGTTTGACCAGGAACGGCTTGTTCTCATCATTGCCGTCATCGTTGAATTCCGGCAGTTGCGGCTGGATAAAGAAGTTGCGGTCGAGCACCAGATCACCGGTGATCTGCGTCACGCCGTTGGCGCGCAGGTCGCGCATCAGCAGCCAGAGTTTTTCCATGTTCAGCTTCGGATCGCCGCCGCCCTTGAGGTAGAGGTTGCCGTTGAGGATGCCGCCGCTCAGTGTGCCGTCGGTGTAGAACTCGGTTTTCCACTGATGATTGGGGCCGAGCATTTCCAGCGCCGCGTAGGTGGTCACCAGTTTCATGGTCGAGGCCGGATTGACCGACACGTCGGCGTTGAACACGGTCGCCGTGCCCGGGCCGTCGAGCGGCACCATCACCAGCGACAGGGCGCTAGGTTGCAATTTGCTCGCCTTGAGGGCTTTTTCGACGTTCGGGGTGAGGGAAGTATTGATGGTGGCAGCGGAAACAGGCAGGGCCAGAGGCAGAAGAAGGCCGGCGAGAAACAGTGGACGCAACGATTTGATCATATGAAATAAAACCCTACAGCCGAGGGGAAAAAGACGAGGACATGGATGAAAAGGTCCTCAGTGGTCACGAAAGTGTCGGCATTATGCCCCAAGGTGTAACCGATTGTGGCTTCCTCGGGGTGGCGATTCGTTGATTTTTTTACAGGCGGTCAGCCTCTGTGTCCAGAGAGGCGGGCAAACGATTGCTGAAACTGGTAAAGTGCCCGCCGTATTTACTTAAGAGGATTGTTCCAATGGCGACTAACCGTTCCCAGCGTCTGCGCAAAAAACTGTGCGTTGATGAATTTCAAGAGCTGGGTTTCGAACTGAACCTGGACTTCAAAGAAGACTTGTCCGAAGAAGCCATTGACGCTTTCCTCGAAGCATTCATCAAAGAAGCCATGGAAGCCAACGGTCTGGGTTATGTTGGCGGCGACGACTTCGGTCTGGTTTGCCTGCAGAAGCGTGGCTCGGTCAACGAAGAGCAGCGCGCTGCCGTTGAAGCCTGGCTGAAAACCCGCTCCGAGCTGACCAAGTATGAAGTCAGCCCGTTGCTGGACGTTTGGTATCCGGAAAAGCCGATCAACGCGGCTAAGTGATACTGAAAAAAACGGCGACCTGAGGGTCGCCGTTTTTTTATGCCTGAGTTTTGTTCTTCGTAGGAGCAAGGCTTGCCCGCGAAGGTGTTTGTTCAGTCAGCAATCTTAATTGACTGATCCGACGCCTTCGCGGGCAAGCCTTGCTCCTACGAGAGTGGCATCAGGCTTTGCGCCAGTTCAGGATCACCAACGTCAACACCCCCGCAACAATCCCCCAAAACGCCGATCCGATGGAAAACAGCGTCAACCCCGACGCCGTGACCATAAAGGTAATCAGCGCCGCCTCACGTTCCTTCACCTCAGTCATCGCAATGCTCAAACCATTGATGATCGAGCCAAACAGCGCCAACGCGGCAATCGACAACACCAATTCTTTCGGCAACGCTGCAAACAAGGCCGCCAATGTCGCGCCGAACACCCCGGCAATCCCGTAGAAAATCCCGCACCACACCGCTGCCGTGTAGCGCTTGTTGCGATCTTCATGGGCGTGCGGCCCGGTGCAAATCGCCGCGCTGATCGCCGCGAGGTTGATGCCGTGGGAGCCAAACGGTGCCAGCAACAGCGAGGCGATGCCGGTGGTGGTGATCAGTGGCGAGGCGGGGACGGTGTAGCCATCGGCGCGTAAAACGGCGATGCCGGGCATGTTCTGCGAGGTCATCGCCACGACGAACAGCGGGATGCCTATGCTGATGGTCGCCGCCAGCGAGAAATGCGGCGTCGTCCACACGGGCGTCGCCACTTCCAGATGAAAACCGCTGAAATCCAGCAGCCCCATGAAGCCCGACAATGCGGTGCCAATCAGCAGCGCAGCGAGCACGGCATAACGCGGCGACAGGCGCTTGACCACTAAATAGGTGAAGAACATCCCCAGCACCAAACCCGTGCGGTGCTGCGCGGCGACGAAGATTTCACTGCCGATCTTGAACAGAATCCCCGCCAACAACGCCGCCGCCAGGGATGCCGGGATTTTTTTTACCAGCCGTTCGAAGCTGCCGGTCAGGCCACAAATGGTCACCAGCACCGCGCAAGTGATGTAGGCGCCGATGGCTTCGCCATAACTGACGCCGCCCAGGCTGGTGATCAGCAACGCCGCGCCGGGTGTCGACCAGGCGATGGTGATTGGCGTGCGATAGCGCAGCGACAGGCCGATCGAACACACCGCCATGCCGATCGAAATCGCCCAGATCCACGAAGAAATCTGCCCGCTGGTCAGGCCCGCCGCTTGCCCGGCCTGGAACATCAACACCAGGGAACTGGTGTAACCGGTCATCATCGCGATGAAACCGGCGACGATCGCTGATGGTGACGTGTCGGCCAGAGGGCGCAGTTGCGTGTGCGTGGCGTCGTTCATGACGGCGGTGTTCCTTATACCAATGAAGATCCCTTGTGGGAGCGGGCTTGCTCGCGAAGGCGGTGTGTCAGCCAACGCAAATGGCGACGGATACACCTGTC
>NZ_CACSJY010000090.1:0-16009 GCF_902706155.1 Pseudomonas sp. 18058 | reverse complement strand
TCATCGAAACAAGGGCAAGGCCACCACTGAAGCGCTGGTGATTTTGTCACGTAAACTCGCGCGTATTGCATACGCGCTGCTGAAGAGCGAGAAAGCATACGTCAGCAAAACTGCCTAAAAAACGTTGATCGCAACCATAGAATCTCCCACAGGGGAATGCATTTCAAATTGTGGGAGCGGGCTTGCTCGCGAAGGCGTCAGTCAGCACGACAAAAAAATATCAGACCGCAGCAAATCGCTTATCCAGATAATCAATAATCACCTTCGACTCATACATCCACGTCGTCTGCCCATTCTCTTCAATGCGCAGGCAAGGCACTTTGATCCGGCCGCCCTGTTCCAGCAGCGCTTGACGATCCTGCTCATTGTTCTTCGCATCCTTCAACGCCACCGGCACATTCAGGCGACGCAACGTACGGCGGGTTTTCACGCAGAACGGGCAGGCGTGAAACTGATACAGGGTCAGATCCTTCGCGGCGGCATCTACCTGAGCCTGAGCAGCGGCGGGGCGCTTTTTCTTACCCGGACGGGTGAGGAAGTCGATGAAGATAACCAGTTGGCCGAGGCCGACACGAAGCGCTTTGACGAACACGTTGAAAGCCTCACGGTGCAGATTGAGAAAGGCGCGCAGCTTACCCGATTTTTCACGGGCGAAAAAAAACCGGCGATGAATGCCGGTTTTTTTCGTGCGGCGCGTTACTTGATCAGGCTGAGAAACTCGCTGCGGGTGGCAGCGTTCTCACGGAACTCACCGAGCATCACCGAAGTGATCATCGACGAATTCTGCTTCTCGACACCGCGCATCATCATGCACATGTGCTTGGCCTCGATCACCACGGCAACGCCCAGTGCACCGGTTACTTGCATGATGGCGTCGGCGATCTGGCGGCTGAGGTTTTCCTGAATCTGCAGACGACGCGCGTACATGTCGACGATGCGCGCGACCTTCGACAGGCCCAGCACTTTGCCGCTCGGGATGTACGCAACGTGAGCCTTGCCGATGAACGGCAGCATGTGGTGTTCGCACAACGAGTACAGCTCGATGTCCTTGACCAGCACCATTTCGCTGTTGTCGGAGCTGAACAGGGCACCGTTGGTGACCTCTTCAAGCGTTTGTTCATAACCGCGGCAGAGGTACTGCATGGCTTTGGCGGCACGCTTCGGCGTGTCGAGCAGGCCCTCGCGGGAGACGTCCTCGCCCAGTTGGCCGAGAATCGCGGTGTAGTTCTGTTCCAGTGTCACAGAGGCTGATTCCATAAGGGTTTCAGAGGGGTACTGTTTTGTGTCTGTACCAATTGTGTGCCAAGCAGCTGTTTCAGGCTGAATGACAATAAACGCAGGGTTCATACCCGCCATGGCGCACATGGTAGCGTAAGTGTGTCGGCAGTTGTATGGCCGGTGGGCGCGAAGGGCCAATTCTGGCCGCGTATGCGCATGCTGGAAGTTTACTCAATTCCACATTTTCTTTCTGGGAATAGGAAATTTCCTACAGTGTTCTTGGGCGTTCCTCGGCAAAGTTTCTCCCCTCGAAAACATCGAGATGTCTGCCGCTAGCAAGTTTTGACGGCAGAGGGGACTGACTGACAGGAATTCAACCCAATGAAAAACACTGCAATGAGCGCGAAAATCTACATGGTCGGTTTACTGGCTGGTGCTGGTCTTTTAGCCGCGTCGGGCGCCTCTGCGGCGGACGGCACCATCACCATTCAAGGTCAGGTAACGGATGCTTCCTGCTTGATCGCCGTGGACGGTGGCACCGGCGACTCCACAATCACCTTGCCGGCGGTTTCCAAAAGCGCTCTCGCGACTCCGGGCGACACCGCCGGTGCCAAAGGTTTCACTATGCAACTCAGTGGTTGCCCAACCACTGGCAGCGTTCGCGCCGCGTTTGCGCCACTGAACGTGGATCCGGCCACTGGCTATCTGCAAAACACCGCCTCGGTGAGTGCTGCCACAAACGTCCAGGTGCAAGTGCTTGATGGCGCGGCAACCCCCATCGACCTGCGCGATAACACCGGCAACAGCTACGTGCCGTTCGTGGATCAGGGCGGTGCCGGTGTGGCTGATCTCAACTATGCCGCGCGCTACGTGGCAACGGGCATTGCGACGGCGGGCCAGGTCGATACCCAGTTGGTTTACACCCTGGACTATCAGTAAAGACACGTGGGCAGCCAGCCGCGGTTATCCGCGCAACTGCCTGCCCGGCGCCTGTGGAAAAAACCATGAAGACCACTCTGACACACCTGCTCAAAGGCCTTTTGCTCAGCGCGCTACTGGGATCGAATGTCGCGCTGGCAAGCGTACAGGTCGCCGGCACCCGTTTTGTCTACCCGACGGCAGAGCGTGAAATCACTGTTGGCCTGACCAACAGCGGCAGCCAGCCAGCGCTGGTGCAAACCTGGCTGGATATGGGCGATCCCGCGTCGACTCCGGGCGCGCAAAAGCTGCCCTTTGTGATCGTGCCGCCGCTCATGCGTATTGAGCCGGGCAAGGGCCAGACATTGCGCATTGCTTACATCGGCGGTGATGTACCCACGGATCGTGAGTCGGTGTACTGGCTCAATGTGCTCGAAGTGCCGCCAAAATCGGCGAGCGCGCCAGGGCAAAACGTCATGCAGATCGCCTTTCGCTCACGCCTGAAATTATTCCTGCGACCTTCGGACTTACCGGGCAGTCCGGAAAAAGCCGCCGAGCAAGTGACCTGGGAAGTGGTGTACGCGGCGCAAGGTTACGTGCTGCGCGCGCACAACAAGGCTCGTTACAACATCAGCTTCAGTGAAGTGGCGCTCAACGCCGGCGGCCAGCGTTACGCCAATATCGACGGCGGCATGGTCGGACCGAGTGGCACCTTTGATTTCCCCTTGAAGGGCCTGCGCTCAAACGTGGCGAGTGGCGAAGTCGACAGTCGATGGATCAGTGACTACGGCAATGCCAACGCCCAACGGTACAGCCTCGGCCAGTGACCGCTGTGCGCGGTTATCGAGGAAAATTTTCTACATCACGTGAGCGCCGGCAAAACGGATCTGCCTGAACGCTGACTTGATCGAAAAGCATTGAGTTCGCCATGACTGATTTGTATCGACTGCATTCGGCAGTCGGGAAGCATTTTGCTGTGCGCAAGAAGCGTTTGCAGACGGCTGTTCTACAAGCGTTGACGTTGTTGATAGGCGGCGCAAGTGGCGCGGTTTTCGCAGGCACCGAGCCGGCTGACGTCACCTTTGACAGTACGTTTTTGCAAGGCTATGGCCAGAATCTCGATCTGTCGCGCTACGCCCGGGCCGGCATGGTGCCCGCCGGTGAATATCGACTGCAGGTGACGGTCAATGGCAAGGATCAAATGAGTCAGACCGTGCGCGTGGTCGCCGCCGGGAAGAATGCATCACGCTTTTGCTTTCGCGCTGCTGACGTCGAGCGTTGGGGCGTGAGAGTGAACAAACTGCCGGATCAGGAGCAGGTCGCCAAGACCCTCGCCAGCGATTGCGTAGAAGTACAGGCGCTGATTCCCGGTGCTTCCTTTCGTATGGACATGGCCAGTCTGCAAGGCGATCTGAGTATCCCGCAGGCCTACGCCGGGCGAGTGAGGCGCGGTTACGTCGATCCTTCAGAATGGGATTCGGGCGTCACCGCCGGTTTTGTCACTTACAACGCCAACGCCTTCGAAAACCAGAACAGCGTCGGCGACGACAGCAGCAGTTTCAGTCTCGGTGTGAACAGCGGTTTCAACATTGCCGACTGGCGATTGCGCCATAACGGCAATTTCAACTACGACGACGATGCCGGCAGCACGTACAGCGCCACCAACAGCTATGCACAGCACGATGTCTCGTCGATGAAAGCGCAGTTCACTTTGGGCGAATATTTCACCCCCGGCGACAGCTTCGACAGTGTGCCTTTCACCGGTGTGCAACTGGCCAGCGACGACAGCATGCTGCCGGAAAGCGAGCGCGGGTTCGCACCCATTGTCCGTGGTATCGCCGACACCAACGCCAAAGTCACCATTCGCCAGGCCGGGCGGATCATCCACGAAGTCACCGTGGCTCCCGGCGCCTTCGTCATCGACGATTTGTACGCCACCGGGTATGCCGGTGATCTCGACGTAACCGTCACCGAGGCCGATGGCCGGCAGAAAACCTTCACGGTTGCGTTTGCTTCGGTGGTGCAAATGCTGCGTCCCGGCTCATCGCGTTTCAGCCTGACCGTGGGGCGTTACCGCGATGACAACCTCGACGACCAGTTGCGTTTCACCCAAGGCACCTACCGCCGAGGCATATCCAACCTGCTGACCTTGTACGGCGGCGGAATTCTGGCCGAAGACTACGGCTCGCTGATCACCGGTGCCGCAGTCGGTACGCCGATTGGTGCGATCGCGTTTGATGCCTCGTTCTCGAGGGCCTCAGGTTTGCCGCAAATTACCACCGATGAAGGCTCCGGTGATTCGAGCGGGCGCAGTTACCGCATCAGTTACAGCAAACTGATCGATGAAACCCGCACCAATTTCGCCTTGGCTGCCTACCGATTTTCCAGTGAGGGGTATCTGGGGCTCAGCACGTTTGCTCACTTGCACGAAGGCGATCCAACCCAGGCCTATCTCGAGCGCAACCGTTTCCAGGTCAGCGTCAGCCAGCCGATGGGTGAAGTGGGTGACTTCTATGTGAACGGTGTGTCGAGCAGTTATTGGGATGGCCGCGCCGACTCCACCACGTATCAGGTGGGCTACAGCAAGAGTTTCAACTGGGGCAGCCTGAGCGTGTCGGCCGGTCGCGAGTTCCAGGACGACGAAAGCAACGACACCTATCTGCTCAGCTTGAGTGTTCCGCTGGGTTCCGGCTCACGACGTCCGACCTTGAGCACAACTGCCTCTTATGACGGCGACAACAACAGCACGGTGCGTACAAACGTCACTGGCACGGCCGGCGAGCGCAATCAGGCCAACTATGGCGTGTACGCCAGTCGCTCCAGCAGCGATGACGATTCCACGCACAGTTACGGCGGCAACGTGCAGTACCGCTCCTCGATAGCGCAGGTCGGGGCGAGCGTCAGTCGCGGCGAAGATTTTACCCAATACACCGGTTCGGCCAGCGGTACCGTTGTTGCCCACTCCGGCGGCATCGTTTTCAGTCCCGAACAGGGCGAGACCATGGCATTGATTGAAGCCAGAGGCGCCGGCGGGGCGAGTGTGGCCAACGGTCAGGGCAACGCGCTCGATGACGATGGCCAGGCACTGACAGCGGGGCTGGTGCCGTATCGCAACAACAATGTCGGAATCAACCCGAAAGGCTTGCCCGTCGACGTTGAACTGGAGAACACCCAGCAACAAGTCGCGCCGCGCCGGGGTGCGATCGTGCGGCTGGATTACCCGACGATCATCGGCAAACCGCTGTTGCTGCAACTGGACAATAACGCGGACGTGCCTTTCGGGGCGCAGGTAGTGGACGCGGACGGTAAGCAGATTGCGTTGGTCGGGCAGGGCGGTTTGATCTTCGTGCGCGGTGAGCACCAAGGTTTGAAAGCGGTCTGGGGAGAGGATTCAGGGCAGTCATGCCTGTTGCGTTTTGACCCGGCAACCGGGGCAGAGGATCAGTTGTATCAGCAGGTCGACGCCACGTGTGTTCATGGCTGAGTCGTTGGCTGAAGTTGCTCTTCCATTCGAATTATCAGAGAGTCCTTAATCATGCTGGATAGAAAAAATAATCAACATTTAATCGCATGGATTTTTTCTTGTTTGATGTCGCTATTTTCGGTTTCTGCCAATGCATGGGATCAGCCACATGACAACTGTTCTACGGCGGAGCTTCCAACAAGACTGGGGTTTCAGGCAAAAAGCTGGAGCGCTCTGCCCATCGGATCAGTCATTCCCGGGTCTGATAACTCTACTTCGTTGCATATTCAATGCAGCAGTAAATCAGATGCCGACACTGGCTGTGAAGGTGGTGGTGGCTGGTCGTTGGCGGGCAGAGGCTTTTCGCTAACCGCTACTCAGTTCGCCAATACCTATACCTATGCCGGTTTGAACGATGGAATCGGCTTCCAATTTTTAGGAAGCGATGGCACACCAGTGCCCATACTCTATCAAGGCGCCACTGCAGTATTTATCATCAGTCCGGATACACCTGTCGACGGCTTACAAGCAGTAACGCTTCGTTACCGTTTGATCAAAATAAAGCCTGTAGTAGCTGAAGGCACTACAGTGACCCCAAACTTCTCCGTGGGTTGTCAGCATGCGGAGTGGGCAAACAACAATGAGACCAGTAGTTATATTTCCTACGGTGCCAATATAACGCGAGTGACCAGCACCTGCGTTCCAGTGGTTTCTAATACATCCGTCATATTGCCTGCCGTTTCGCGCACCAGTTTCAATGGTGTAGGCAGTGTTGCGAGACGTACGGCCTTCAACCTGGGCTTCCAATGCGATCCAAATGCCCATGCGGTTGTGGCACTCACGGATGGTTCCACACCGGGTACCACCGGGTCTGTCGTTACGCCGAACACCGGTTCAACAGCGAAGGGCATTGGCGTGCAGTTACTATCCGATGGCGTACCCATCGAAATGACGCCGAATGAATTGTTCTCGGTCGGCGGAACGCATTTGACCCTCGATTCCGAGCCCGGCGCGAGCCAGGTCATTAACCTGCCGTTGGCCGTCGAGTATGTACAAAGCGCTGCGCCGATCACCTCGGGAACGGTCGAGGCTTCGGTGCTGGTCAACATTGCCTATCAATAAACGGCGTGATGCGCGGTTCGCGTTACTCGTCGCGACCTTCCATCATCGTGCGTTTGAGCATCACGTACACCGCACCGGCGCCGCCATGTTTGGCCTGACACGAGCAGAACCCCAGCACCTGTGCATGCTGACGCAGCCAGGTGTTGACGTGGCTTTTGATCATCGGGCGTTTGCCGTCAAGCCGCACGGCTTTGCCATGAGTGACGCGGACGCAGCGGATTTCAAATTTGGTCGCTTCGGCAAGAAAAGCCCAAAGGGTTTCGCGGGCCTTTTCTACGCTCATGCCATGCAGATCGAGGCTGCCTTCAAACGGAATCTGACCGACCTTGAGCTTGCGCATCTGACTTTCCTGCACGCCGTCGCGCGACCACATCAGCTCGTCTTCCGGGCCGACATCGATCACGAACTGGTCGGACAGACCATCGACGGTGGTGGCGTCGGTGCGCACGGTGGCGGACTGGCGCAGCTTGGCGATTTGCGCGCGGTCAGTCTTGGGCTTGCCGGTGTCGGCGCGGTCGTGCTTGATCGGCTTGACGCCGCGCAGCTCGTTTTTGAACAGGGAAAAATCGTCGTCTTGCATGTCAGCCTCCGCGAAGGGCGGCCAGTTTACCCAAGTCGAAACAAAACGGCCCGGCAAAAAGCCAGGCCATTGTTCAATCGTGTTTTTTCATCAGGTGCGGGGACATGTTCAGTTCCCGCGATTGCCGTGCGCGACGGCGGCAGCGGCGCCAGAGGGCGACACCGAAATACAGAAACAGCAAACCGACCGCCAGAATGATTGCCGAACCCATCGGCGTGGCATTCAAATCACCGAGCGCCGGCGGGCGCCCCAGCAGGCTGGCGGCACCGGCCATCGCCAGCAGCACCCCGAACGTCGCCAGAATGGCAGCGATCGCAGCGCCGAATCGAAAACGCCAGTTACTTTGGCCTTTGGGCCGCAAGCGGCGAGCGTCAAATCCATCGGATAACTTCATTCCGACCTTCCTCAATGGTATCGGCCCTTCGACCGGGAGTTGACGATGTTGTTCCTGAGGCTAAGGCAATTGCGGCAAATGAGAGGGTTTTGCGGATGAGCGGCCATACGCGCCGCTCATCTGAGCTCGAATCAGATCAGATCCTGAGTCAAGGCGAGGGTGGCGAAGTTGTCGGCCATGATCGCCATTTCGGCTTCTTGTACCAGTTCAGCGCTGAGCACACGGCCCTTGAACGGCAGGTCACGGGTGGCGCAGGCATCTTCAACCAAAGTGCAGCGGAAACCCAGGTTCTTCGCGGCGCGCACCGTGGTGCTGACGCTGGAGTGGCTCATGAAACCGCAAACGATCAGATCCAGCGAACCAAGGTTTTGCAGACGATCGAGCAACTCGGTGCCGTGGAACGCGCTCGGCAGCAGTTTGCCGATGATGGTTTCGTCGCCCTGCGGTTCGAGGCCCGGGATGAACTCACCGCGCTCGCCTTGCGGGTCGAACAGACCACCAACGGTGCCGAGGTGACGCACGTGCACGATCGGCCGACCGGCTGCACGGGCTGCGGCAACCACTTGTTTGATGTTCGCGACGGCCGCGTCCATGCCGCTCAGGGCCAGCGGGCCACTGAGGTATTCCTTCTGGGCATCGATGATGACCACGGTGGCATGGCTCAGAGTGGCCGCTGCGTAGCCGCGGCCGCTGAGTTGAAACATCGTTTTTGGAACGGACATTCTGGGGCTCCTTGGGGTGGGGCTTTTGCGGCATTGTCCTCTGGCTGAGCGATTCTGTGAATCGCTACCATCGTAGGCACCGTCGATTGTGGCCTGCAGCCCCGTCACGTTACACGTTCTGTTCAATGGCTGATGCAAAAAAAAGAAAACTCCTACCGTCGCTCGAAGTTTTTCCTGCGTCGTCGTTAGGCGTTTTGGCTGGTAGAATCGCCAGTCGTTTTTTCTGGAGTTCTGCCCCGTGATCACTTCCCGACTTCGTACCCTGCGCGACCACATCCGTTGGGCCGTCAGCCGCTTCCATGGGGAGGATCTGTTTTTCGGTCATGGCACCGACAATGCGTGGGACGAAGCCCGCCAGTTAGTACTCGGTGCTTTGCACCTGCCATGGGAAATCGCCGACAGCTACCTTGATTGCGCGCTGGAAGACGACGAACTGGTCAACCTGCAGCGCCTGCTCAAGCGCCGCATCGAAGAACGCATTCCCACAGCGTACCTGTTGGGGGAAGCGTGGTTCTGCGGCATGTCGTTCATTGTCGACGAGCGTGTGTTGATTCCGCGTTCGCCGATTGGCGAACTGATCGAAAACCGCTTCGCGCCGTGGATCGGCACCGAGCCTGCGCGCATTCTCGACCTGTGCACCGGCTCCGGTTGCATCGGCATTGCCTGCGCCTACGAGTTCCAGAACGCCGAAGTGGTGTTGGCCGATCTGTCGTTCGAAGCGCTCGAAGTGGCCAATCAGAACATTGAGCGCCACGGCGTCGATGAGCGCGTGTACACGGTGCAGGGCGATGGTTTTGATGGCTTGCCGGGTCAGCGTTTCGACCTGATCGTGTCGAACCCGCCTTATGTCGATGCGGAAGACTTCGCCGACATGCCGGATGAGTATCAGCATGAGCCTGAGCTAGGTCTGGCCTGCGGTGATGATGGCTTGAATCTGGTTCGGCGGATGCTGGCTGAAGCGGCGGATCACCTGACCGAGAAGGGCTTGCTGATCGTGGAAGTGGGCAACAGCCAGGTGCACGTGGACGCGTTGTACCCGGAAGTCGATTTCGCCTGGCTGGACTTCCAGCGCGGCGGGCATGGCGTGTTCATGTTGACCGCAGAACAATGCCGCAACCACCAGGCCCTGTTCGCTTCCCGCGTCTAATCGAGACCGATCGTTCCCACGCTCTGCGTGGGAACGTCTCAATGGACGCTCCGTGTCCGCTGTTGGGACGCGGAGCGTCCCGGGCTGCGTTCCCACGCGGAGCGTGGGGACGATCAAGCAGGGTGTACACCGATCCCAATGTAGGAGCTGCCGCAGGCTGCGATCTTTTGATCTACCGGTGCGTCGCAATCCAGATCAACAACCCCGCCTGAAACACCGCAAACGCCACCAGACAAGTAATGGTAAAGCGCAACCCGGCGTCTTCACGCTTGAACTTGCCGACTTTCTCTTCCTGCTTCTTCAGCTTCACTTCCTGCTCAGCGAGATTCTGCTCAGCCTGCTGGAGCATCTGCGCCGCTTCAAGAATCTCGACGATCTGCAGCTTTTCGCTGTTCCAGTCGCCGAGCAAATCGCCGACCTGCACTTCCTTGACGCTGCCCTTCAAATGCTGGGCATCGGCGTAGACCACATCAAGGCCGTGCACGCGCAGGAAATGATCGCGACGCAGGCGCGTGTCTTCGTTCAGCGCGTCTTTGTTGTTCAAATCCATGCCGTCGACGGTGTAGGTCGGCCAGCGCTTCTTCGCCCAATTGATGCCTTGCGCGGCCATGTAACGGCCGATGCCACGGTTCAACGGTTCGATCTGCAAACCGCTGTCCGGGCCGAAATGCACACGCTTGGTCGCGTGATCAACCCACACATCCAGTTGGTTCTGCTCTTTGCGCACCCGCTGGCCCGGCAGTTTGATCGCCATGCGCATCAGGCTGGTTTCTTTGCTGTTGCGCTCGGCGTAACCGAATTCGACAAAGCGCAGCGGCCGCCCGCCGGTATTGCGGTCGGTCTGCAGCGGGGCCAGGCGGAGCATCTTGTGGTGCTCGACGTGGACGTCCGCCCACGGCAGCTCGGCCGCTGGCGGTGCGTCTTTTTCAGCGGCGGTGTCGGGTGAAGTCTGGGTATCAGTCATAACGGCGAGATCCTGTCCAAGCCCTGCTTGTCGCCAGCCGTTGCGCTGGCGACAAAGGCTTATCGGCCGTTTTTTGTGGTACTGGAGGGCAAAAGCGTTTAACGGGTGCGAAGTCCGTCAACAAAACTGAGGATTGTCGCGCCTAACTCGGCCGCGAGTGGCAAGTTTGGATCCTTGTAGGAGGCCAATTGCCGCTTCATGTCGTTATGCACAATGCGCAGCACATGGTTCATGCCCTCGATCACCACCAGTTCGGCATCCGGTTTGGCAGCCTTGAGCCGCTTGGCGTCGTTAACGCTGACCTGAATATCGTTCGTGCCCTGAATGATCAGCGCCGGCATTTTCAATTGCGCGAAGTCTTGCGCCGGATCCTGACGGAACAGCGAAATCAGATAGGGCTGCACGCTCGGGCGGAAGATGACCTGCAACGGCTGCGGCACGTTGTCATCGTTGCGACCGGCCTTGAGGCTGTCGAGCAGTTCGTTACTGCGCAGCATCAACGCCGGCGGCAGGCTCCGTGCCAGTTGTTCACGAATCACTTGATCGACCGGTCGGGCACTCCCCGACAGAGAAATCACCGCCGCCGCATCGACTTTCGGCGCGGCGAGGCTGGCGATCAACGCGCCTTCACTGTGACCGAGCAGAATCAGCGGACCGAAGCGCGGATCAGCCTTGAGCTTCTGTCCCCACGCCACGGCATCGGCGGCATAAGATTCGATCGACAAATTGCGCTCGTCGGGCGTCGCCGGCAGGCTCGCGGCCACTCCACGTTTGTCGTAACGCACGCTGGCGATGTTGTGTTTGGCCAGCACCCACGCCAGCCGTTTAAGGCTGTCGTTGCGCCCGCCGTCGGGGTTGTTTCCGTCGCGGTCTGTAGGGCCGGAGCCGGAAATGATCAGGACAACCGGCACAGGCTTGTCAGACTTTGGCAGCAACAGCGAGCCGAAAAGTTCGCCGCTGCCGGTATCCAGAGTGACCGGGCGTTGTAAGACCGTCGCTTGGGCAAAGCCCGTAAACAAGGTAAGACTCAAGAGCAAAACTCGCAGCATCATCACGCCATCATTGGTCAAGGTGCCGGTTGGACTCGCCAACACCGCTAAGGTTCGAGGATGAACTACTCGGTTAGCCTGCGTATACTGGCGCGCATCACGAATTTGGGTTTGATTTCACGGAGCGTCCTGCATGTCCGGCAATACCTACGGCAAGTTGTTCACTGTCACCACCGCTGGCGAAAGCCATGGTCCGGCGTTGGTCGCCATTGTCGACGGCTGCCCGCCGGGCCTGGAGATCTCCCTCGAAGACCTGCAGCGCGACCTTGATCGCCGCAAGCCCGGCACCAGCCGCCACACCACCCAGCGTCAGGAAGCCGACGAAGTCGAAATCCTTTCCGGCGTGTTCGAAGGGCGCACCACCGGTTGCTCGATCGGCCTGCTGATCCGCAACACCGACCAGAAGTCCAAGGACTACTCGGCGATCAAGGATCTGTTCCGCCCGGCCCACGCCGACTACACCTATCACCATAAATACGGCGAGCGCGACTACCGTGGCGGTGGCCGCAGCTCGGCGCGCGAAACCGCGATGCGCGTGGCAGCGGGTGCAATCGCGAAGAAATACCTGGCCAGCCAAGGCATCGTCATCCGTGGCTACATGAGCCAGCTCGGCCCGATCGAAATCCCGTTCAAGACCTGGGATTCGGTGGAAGAGAACGCCTTCTTCAGCCCCGATCCGGACAAAGTCCCGGAGCTGGAGGCCTACATGGATCAGTTGCGCCGCGACCAGGACTCGGTCGGGGCGAAGATCACCGTCGTTGCCGAAGGCGTGATGCCGGGTCTCGGCGAGCCGATTTTCGACCGTCTCGACGCTGAACTGGCCCACGCGCTGATGAGCATCAACGCGGTCAAAGGCGTGGAAATTGGCGCCGGTTTCGCCTCGGTCGCCCAACGCGGCACCGAACACCGTGATGAAATGACCCCGCAAGGTTTTCTCAGCAACAATGCCGGCGGCATTCTCGGTGGTATTTCTTCCGGTCAGCCGATCGTTGCCCATCTGGCCTTGAAGCCGACGTCGAGCATCACCACCCCGGGCCGTTCGATCGATATCCACGGCAACCCGGTCGACGTCATCACCAAGGGCCGTCACGACCCGTGCGTCGGCATCCGCGCCACGCCGATTGCCGAAGCAATGATGGCCATCGTGTTGATGGATCATCTGCTGCGCCACCGTGGCCAGAACGCCGATGTGCGCGTGAGCACGCCGGTGCTGGGTCAGCTTTAATGGCAGGCCTTGAAGCCGTCGCGGCATAACTGGCGTGGCGGCGCTCCCTTACTGGCGGCTGTCCAGTTTCTATCTGTTCTATTTCGCCTTGCTCGGTTCGACAGCGCCGTTTCTGGCGCTGTACTTCGATCACCTCGGCTTCAGCCCGGCGCGGATCGGTGAACTGGTGGCCATCCCGATGCTGATGCGCTGCGTGGCGCCCAACATCTGGGGCTGGCTCGGCGACTACACCGGCAAACGCCTGGCCATCGTGCGCTTCGGCGCCGTGTGTACGCTGCTGACGTTCTCACTGATTTTCGTCAGCAAAACCTACGCCTGGCTGGCAATGGTCATGGCGCTGCACGCATTCTTCTGGCACGCGGTGCTGCCGCAGTTCGAAGTCATCACCCTCGCGCATTTGCAGGGGCAGACCTCGCGTTACAGCCAGATTCGCCTGTGGGGGTCGATCGGCTTCATCATCACCGTGGTCGTGCTCGGTCGTCTGTTCGAATGGCTCAGCCTCGACATCTACCCGGCGGCGCTGGTGCTGATCATGGCCGGCATCGTCCTCAGCAGTCTGTGGGTGCCGAACGCGCAACCGCCGCAAGGCAATCGGCCGAGCGGCGAGGGTTTCCTCAAACAACTGCGCAATCCCGGCGTGCTGGCGTTTTATGGTTGCGTGGCGCTGATGCAAATGAGCCACGGCCCGTATTACACCTTTCTGACCTTGCACCTTGAACGGCTTGGTTATACGCGCGGCACCATCGGCATGCTCTGGGCCGTGGGTGTCGTCGCCGAGGTGCTGATGTTTATGGCGATGAGCCGGATTCTTGCGCGGTTTTCTCTGCGTCGGGTGTTGATGGCGAGTTTTCTGCTGGCGGCGCTGCGCTGGTTGCTGCTAGGTTCGTTCGCCGAGTTTCTCTGGGTGCTGTTGTTCGCGCAGGTTCTGCACGCGGCGACCTTCGGCAGTTTTCACGCCGCTGCCATCGCTTTCGTGCAACGTAGCTTCGGTGCGCGCCAGCAAGGGCAGGGCCAGGCGCTGTATGCGGCGCTGGCCGGCACCGGCGGCGCGATGGGCGCGTTGTATTCCGGTTACAGCTGGAATGCCCTCGGCGCAACATTGACCTTTAGTATTGCCAGTCTCGCGGCGCTCGCCGCTGCCGTTATCATTGCCACACGTATGCAAGAGGACAGGCCATGAGCCTTACGCGTGAACAGCTCGCCCAGCAAATCGTCGACGCCGGGCGTTTTCTTTATGGTCGCGGCTGGTCGCCGGCCACCAGCAGCAATTACTCGACGCGCCTGTCGCCGAGTGAAGCGCTGCTGACGGTGTCGGGCAAGCACAAGGGCCAGTTGGGTCTGGACGATGTGCTCGCCACCGACCTTTCCGGCAACAGTCTGGAGCCGGGCAAAAAACCGTCCGCCGAAACCCTGCTGCACACTCAGCTGTATAGCTGGCGGCCGGAGATCGGCGCGGTGCTGCACACCCATTCGGTCAACGCCACGGTGCTGTCGCGCCTGACCCCGGAAGACTTTATCGAGTTCGAAGATTACGAACTGCAAAAAGCCTTCAGCGGTGTTTCGACCCACGAATCGCGGGTGCGCGTGCCGATTTTCGACAACGACCAAGACATTGCGCGCCTCGCCGCCAAGGTGCAGCCTTGGCTCGACGCCCACCCTGATTGCGTCGGCTATCTGATTCGCGGCCACGGCCTCTACACCTGGGGCGCGCAGATGAACGACGCGCTGCGCCAGATCGAGGCCTTTGAATTTCTGTTTGAATGCGAGTTGAAAACCCGCAGCGTCATGAACCGCCAAGGCTGACTTCACCAGAAGTAGCCCATTTGCCTGATGAAATGCTGTGCCCGACCGGTCTGCAAGAACCGGACGGCAAGGCCGATACCGAGGAATTGCCCCAATGAGCAGCCTGTCCGTCTATCACGTCTCCAGCCCCGACATTCCCAACAAAGTGCTGACCCACTTTGAAGACATCGCCTCGACCCTGGCCGAGCAGGGCGTGCGCTTCGACCGCTGGCAAGCCGCCGCCAAGATCCAGCCCGGCGCTACCCAGGAAGAAGTGATCAGCGCTTATAAAGAGCAGATCGACAAACTGATGACCGAACGCGGTTACATCACCGTCGACGTCATCAGCCTGAACAGCGATCACCCGCAAAAAGCCGAATTGCGCGCCAAGTTCCTCGAAGAACATCGCCATGGCGAAGACGAAGTACGATTTTTCGTCGCCGGCCGTGGGCTGTTTACCCTGCACATCGACGATTACGTCTACGCCGTACTCTGCGAGAAGAATGATCTGATCTCGGTACCGGCCGGCACCAAACACTGGTTCGACATGGGCGAGCATCCGCACTTTGTCGCGATCCGCCTGTTCAACAACCCTGAAGGCTGGGTTGCCAACTTCACCGGCGAAGACATCGCCGGCCGTTTCCCGCGACTGGAGGACTGATTCGATGTCGATCAAAGCCATTGTCACTGACATCGAAGGCACCACCAGCGCGGTGAGTTTCGTCTTCGACGTGCTGTTTCCGTACGCGGCCAAACACCTGCCTGACTTTGTGCGGCAGAACGCCGATCGTGCCGATGTCGCCGAGCAACTCAACGCCGTGCGCCGTGACAGCAATGCGCCGCAGGCCGATGTTGAGCGGGTCGTTGAAATTCTGCTGAGCTGGATCGAGGAAGACCGCAAAGCCACGCCGCTCAAGGCTTTGCAAGGCATGGTCTGGGCGCAGGGTTATCACGCTGGGCAGTTGAAAGGGCACGTTTACCCGGACGCGGTTGAAGCGCTGCAACGCTGGCACGCGGCGGGTTATCAACTGTTTGTGTATTCGTCGGGTTCGATTCAGGCGCAGAAGCTGATTTTCGGCTGTTCCGAGGCGGGGGATTTGACGCCGCTGTTCAGCGGGTATTTCGACACCACGTCGGGGCCCAAGCGTGAGGCGCAGTCTTACACCAACATTCAGCAAGCCATCGGCGTCGCGCCCGAGGAAATTTTATTCCTCTCGGACATCGTCGAAGAACTCGACGCCGCACAAGCCGCCGGCCTGCAAACCTGCGGCCTGGCCCGCGAAGGCGGCGAGCTGGGCAACCACATCACCGTCGACACCTTCACCGGAATAGAACCCGAAGCCTTCTAACCACACGCGATCCAAAATGTGGGAGCGGGCTTGCTCGCGAAAGCGGTGTATCAGTTAGAAATTGTTTATCTGACAC
>NZ_CACSJY010000089.1:0-16272 GCF_902706155.1 Pseudomonas sp. 18058 | reverse complement strand
GGTTCGTACAATATTAATTGGGCGGGGTGGTGATATGCGTTCGATATGGGCAGATCAGGAGCTACCCTCACCCCAGCCCTCTCCCGGAGGGAGAGGGGGCCGACCGAGGTGTTTTTCGCGATGCATCGACCTGAAAGTTCGAGTCGATTATGGATTCAAAGCTGATCTCTCAAGTCGGCGTAATTCGTCAATATCCCACGATCAGTCCCCTCTACCTTTGGGAGAGGGCTAGGGTGAGGGCTGGATTTCAAGTGTCCGCAGGGCCAACAGTTTGATTGCTTCAACCACCGGCGCCACACGCTCCGCCTGCCCATGCGGCCACACCGCGTAGAGGTTGTAATGCGCCGCAATCTGCGCCCCGTTCAACGCCACCAACCGCCCACTGCGCAACGCATCAGCCGCCAGCAATCCACGCACCAACCCCGCACCAACGCCCGCTTCGGCAGCGGCGATCAGGTTGGCCGCATTATCAAAAATCACCCGTGCCGGCGGTTCAGTCGGGGTCATTCCGGCCGCATCCAGCCACGGAATCCACGACCTTCGCGTATATCCCAACAACGGCAATTCCAAAATCTGCGCAGGGCTCAACGGCACCTGCAACCCATAGCGTTCCAGCAAATCCGGCGAAGCCACCGCCAACACCCTATCGCCACAAATCTGCGTCATCTCGCAGTCGTCCCAATCGCCATAGCCATAGCGCAACGCCAGATCGACTCGCTCAAACGTGCTGCGATCACTGCGCGGCATCGACAGCAACGTCACCTCGTAATCCGGCAGCCCGTCGAGCAACTGCGGCAGGCGCGGATTGAGCCAGCTCTGCGCCAGTTCGCTGTCGACATCAAGCGTCAACCGTTGCGCGACGCTGCGGTTTTTCACCGACGAGATCGCCCGGTCAATCTGCGCCAGACCGTCCGACAACACACTGGCAAACAACTGCCCGGCGTCGGTCAGGTTGCTGCCGCCGCCTTCACGCACGAACAGCGGCTGGCCGATGAAATCTTCCAGCGCACGGATCTGCTGGCTGATCGCGCTGTGGGTCAGATCCAGTTTGCGCGCAGCACTGGAGAAACTGCCGCTGCGCGCGGCGTGGATAAACGCGCTCATGGACTGCACCGACGGGTATCGCTTGTACATGTTGTTAGTCCTGCTTACAGCGGTTGGCAGAAATCGTCGCTGGCCGCGTTTTGCTCAGGGTTCCAATAATCGGTGACCAGGCCCGCACAAAGACGGGCCGCTCTTTTGGAGCCTGACAATGATTGCATTCACGGTTAACGGCGAACGACGCGAGCTGGATGAAGCGTCCTCCTCCATGCCCTTGTTATGGGTCTTGCGTGATCAACTGAAACTCACCGGCACCAAGTTCGGCTGCGGCATGGGTCTGTGCGGTGCCTGCACCGTGCACCTGGACGGCGTCGCGGTGCGTTCCTGCCAATTGCCGGCGGCCGCCGTCGCGGGCCACAGCATCACCACCATCGAAGGTTTGTCGCCGACGGAAAACCATCCGCTGCAATTGGCCTGGGTCGCCGAAGATGTGCCGCAATGCGGCTACTGTCAATCCGGGCAGATCATGTCCGCCGCCGCGCTGCTCAACACCGGTGCGGCGGTGACCGACGATTCGATCCGCAACGCCATGTCCGGAAATATCTGCCGCTGCGGCACTTACGGGCGCATCAATAAAGCGATCAAACGTGCGGCGAATGCGCCGAAGGAGGCGTGATGAGCCTCATCGACGACACCCGCATCGAACTGCCGCGGCGGGTTTTTCTCAAGCAAGCGGCGACCGTCGCTTCCGGACTGGCGATTGCCCTGTATCTGCCCGGCGGCATGGCGGCCACCGATCCAAAAGCCATGGCGCCGGCCAACGAATTTGAGCCGAATGCCTGGGTGCGGATTTTTCCCGACGGCACGGTGAAACTGGTGGTGCACAAGCATGACTCAGGCACCGGTACGCAAACGGCATTGGCCGCGTGTGTGGCGGAAGAGCTGGACGTCAACCCGATGACCGTGCAGGTGATTACCCCGGAAGATCCGTTTTTCGAAACCTACATTCATCCGGTCTGGAAAGTCTTCTCCACGGGCGGCAGCACCAGTGTTTCCCTCGAATACGATCGCTTGCGCATGGCCGGTGCCACGGCGCGGGCGCTGTTGATTACAGCAGCGGCGAAACAGTGGAAAGTCAGCCCCGACAGTTGCACCACCGAGGAAGGTCGCGTCGTTCACACGTCGAGTAAGCGTAGCCTCGGTTATGGCGAACTGGTCGGGGTCGCGGCGAATCTGCCAGCGCCGACCCACGTCACGCTGAAAGACCCGGCGCAGTTCAAATACATCGGCAAGCTGCGGCACAAACGTGATGCGGCGGCCAAGGTGTGCGGGCGGTTCAAGTACAGCATCGACGTGCATTTGCCGGACATGCTGGTGGCGGTGATTCAGCGCGCGCCGGTGGTCGGCGCGAAGGTCGTCAGCGTCGATTCAGCGGCCGCTTTGCAAGTTCCGGGTGTGCGCAAAGTGCTGGCGATTCCGGGGCGTCCGGATGTGCTCGGCGGCAATCTGGAAGGCGTCGCCGTGTTGGCGGATACGTTCTGGGCCGCGCAGCAGGGCCGCAAAGTACTGGAGATCAAGTGGAGCGATTCACCGCTGGCCGGGTTCGACAGCGAGCAGTTGTTCAGCGCTCAAGCCAAAGCCATCGGCGATCCGCAAGCACAAACCGTCAAAGCCATGACCCAAGGTGATGTCGCCGGGCAATGGGCGGGCGCGGCGAAGCTGATCGAAGCCGATTACACCATGCCCTACAAGGTGCAAAACCCGCTGGAACCGATCTGCATCACCGCGCAGGTCAAGGACAAGGCGATCACCTATTGGGGCGGCGTGCAGGTGCCGTCGTCGGCACTGGAAGCGGCGCAAACCGTGTGCGGGATCGACAAGGCCAACGTCACCATTCATGAGTTGGTGTCTGGCGGCAGTTTCGGTGCGCGGGAGGCAAAATACTGGTTGTTTGAAGTCGCGTATCTGGCGCAGAAAACCGGTGTGCCGGTGAAACTGCTCAACAGCCGTGAAGATGAAATGCACGCGCTGTTCAATCATCCGGCGACGTTGCATCGGGTCAAAGGCGCGCTCGACGCTCAAGGCAAACTCAGCGCGCTGCAGCTGCACGCGGTGTCGCCAGCCTCGCCGGAACAGTGGGAGCCGGGCTATTTCGAACGCCCCGACAAGATGGATTACAGCACCACCGAAGCGATCACCGCGTGGGACTTCGCCTACCGTCCACCGCATTTGGAACTGAATTGGGTCAAGCACGAAAGCGACGTGCCAAGCGGCTGGTATCGCTCGGTGAGTTTTATTCCCAACGTGTTTGCCGTCGAGAGCTTCATGGATGAGCTGGCCCACGCGGCCGGTGCAGATCCACTGGCGTTCCGCCTGGCCAATATGCAGGAACGACCTCGGCATGTGACCGTGCTCAAGCAGGCAGCCGAGCGCGCCGGTTGGGGTCAGCCGTTGCCACCGGGAACCGCGCTGGGCATCGCGACCAATCAGGGTTACACCAGTTTCATCGCGGTGGTCGCAAGGGTGGCGACGGTCGATGGCAAGCCAAAAGTCGAGAAGCTCACCTGCGTGGTCGATTGCGGTTTGGCAGTGTCGCCGGGCGGTGTTGAAGAGCAAATCTACGGCGGCCTGATGTGGGGCTTCGGTCACGCGTTGTTCGATCGGCTCGACATCAAACAGGGCAGGGTGGTGCAGAGCAATTTCCACGACTATCGCGTCACGCGCATGTCCGACATGCCGGCCACCGACATCCTCGTGCTCGACGGTGAGCCGAGCAAACCGGGTGGCGTCGGCGAGTTGGGCAGTCCGTCGGTGGTGCCGGCCATCGCCAATGCGTTGTTCGCGCTGACCGGCGTGCGCCAGCGTTCGACGCCACTGAGCCTGGGATAAATCGCCATGGACTTGCGCTTGCTGCGGTACTTCATGGCGTTGGCCGATGAGTTGCATTTCGGTCGCGCTGCCGAACGCCTGCATATCTGCCAGCCGCCGCTGAGCCAGCAGATTCGTTTGCTGGAAGAGGAACTGGGCACGCCGCTGTTCGAGCGCAGCCATCATCGGGTCGAACTGACGGCGGCGGGGCAGATGCTCAAGGAGCAGGCGCCGCTGGTGTTCGAACAGCTTGAGCGGGCGCTGGATCTGACCCGGCAGACCGGGCGTGGTCAGCTCGGCGAACTGGAAATAGGCATGATCAGTTCGGTGATGGTCGGCGTGCTGCCCAAGGCCTTGCACCTGTTTCGCGAGCGCTATCCGCAGGTCAATTGGCGCCTGCACGAAATGACCCCGGCGGCGCAGGTCAAGGCGTTGAAGGAGAAGCGCATTGATGCCTGCGTGTTTCGCGTGGGTTATGACGATCCGTTGTTGCGCAATGAACTGCTCATCTATGAACCGATTCATGTGGTGATGCCGGCGGATCATCCGTTGGCGCAACGCGAGGTGCTGGCCCCGGCGGATCTGGCGCAGGAGCCGTTTGTGGCGCTGGAGCTGAAGCAGTCACGGTTTGCCAATTTTCTCTATCAATGCTGCATTCAGGCCGGGTTTACCCCGCAGATCCGTCAGCAGGTGATTGAGGTGCAGACGCTATTGAGTCTCGTGCGAGCCGGGTTTGGCGTGGCGCTGTTGCCGGCGTCGATTGAACAGTTGGCGCCGGCGGGGCTGGTGTTTCGACGCCTGACCCCAGCGTTGCCGGAAGTGCCGCTGTATGCGACGTATCGGGCGGATGATGCTTCCCCCGTCCTGAAACTCTTCCTCGATACCCTCCGCGAACTCAACGGCAACCCCCAACCCCTGTAGGAGCTGCCGAAGGCTGCGATCTTTTGATGTTGCTTTTAAAAAACAAAATCAAAAGATCGCAGCCTTCGGCAGCTCCTACAGGGGGACTTGGTGTGTACGAAAAGGGTGGCACGATCAGAGGTGGCTGCGGTCGTACTCTTCACATGGCGCATCACTTGTGGAGATCCAATGAGCCAGGAAGTCCTGACCACCGAAACCAATCGCCGCCAGTTACAACAAATCATCGCCGGGTTGTCCGACGGGGTGATTCTGCTGGAGCGGGATCAGAGCATCCTCTGGGCCAACGAGGCCGCGCTGGCCATGCATGGCGTCAGCCGGATCGGTGAGCTGGGCCACAACGCCTCCGAGTACGCGCAGCGTTTCAACCTGCGTTATCGCAACAACCACACGCTGTCGCCCGAGAATTATCCGATCAGCCGCGTGGCGCGCTGCGAGGCGTTCAATGATGTGCTGATCGAAGTGAATGCGGCGGATGACCCGGAACGCGTCTGGGTACACAGCGTGCGCAGCATGATCCTTACCGATCGCGAGGGGCAGCCCGAGTCGCTGGTGTTGATCATGAGCGACGTCACCGACTGGGCCAACGCCGAGCAGCGTTTCGAAAAAACCTTCAATGCCAACCCGGCGCCGGCGGTGATCTGCCGTATCAGCGACTTGCGCTATATCAAGGTCAATCCGGGGTTTCTGGAGATGACCGGCTATACCCGCGAGCAAGTCATCGGCACCTCAGCTTATGAAATCGACATCTACGAGCAGGCAGAAAAGCGCGATCTGGCCATTCAGCGCCTGCGCGATGTAGAGACCATTCCGCAGATGCAGGCTGAATTGCGCTTGCCCGATGGTAGCAGCAAGCAGGTGATCGTCGCCGGGCAACCGCTGGTGCTCAACGACGAAGATTGCATGCTGTTTTCCTTTGTCGACATGGAACTGCGGCACAAGGCCGAAGTGGCGCTGCGTCAGAGTGAGGAGCGGTTTGCCAAGGCGTTTCGCCTGACGCCGGTGCCGATTCTGATCTGCACAGCGGAGGAGCAGCGGGTGCTCGACGTCAATCAGGCGTTTCTCGATACCCTGGCTTTTGACGGGGACGATGTGCTCGGTAAAACCGTGACGCAGATTGGTTTTATCGATGACAACGGTGCGCGGTCCCGTCTGCTCGCGGCGCTTGAGAACAATGGCCGAGTGGATCGGGTGGACGTGCGGGTGCGCACCAAGGACGCTGATTTGCTCGAGTGTGCGCTGTCGGCCGACACGGTGAATATTCATGATGTGCCGTGCTATTTGCTGGTGCTGATGGACATCACCGAGCGCAAGCGTACCGAGCTTGAGCTGGTGGCGGCGATTGAAGAGGTGATGAAGGATGCTTCGTGGTTCAGTCGTACGCTGATCGAGAAGCTGGCGAATGTGAAGAAGGTCAATTCGCCGCAATTGCCGAGTGTGTCGTTTACCGACCTGACGGCGCGGGAGCGGGATGTGTTGGGGCTGATTTGTGAGGGTTTGGCGGACAAGGAGATCGCCGCGCGGCTGAAGCTGGCGCCGAATACCGTGCGCAATCATGTGGCGACGGTGTATTCGAAGCTGGATGTTCATAGTCGCAGTGAGGCGATTGTCTGGGCGCGCGAGCGCGGGTTGTTTTCGGGGGAATGGCGCGGGCAGCGTTAGGGTGCAAATGCACTAGTTGATCCGGTGCAAATTGAGGTTCTGGTGGGGGCGGGTGGTTCTTAGTCTGGTGGGGTGCGGTGCGTGGCTTTTTTTGCGTGACCGTGTCCCTTCGAAGTAGCTAAAGGAACAGCCTCAATGATGAATCTTGCGCAGTTGCGCGCTCAGCTTGAGCAGAGTTTTTCGCCGCTGGCGTGTGAGTGTCTGGTGGATGGTGATCATTCGCTGACGGTGAAGCTTTATCACCCGGTGTCTGGGCAGGTGGATCTGGTTGTCAGTGGGTTGAAACTGGATGTGTTGCGCACGGCGGAGTCGGTGGCGGGGTTGATTGAAGAATTGCGTTATGAGTTGGAGAGTAATTCTTTGCGCTCGTCTCGAGATCCCGACTTGGCCTGAGCCCGTGTAGGAGCTGCCGAAGGCTGCGATCTTTTGATCTTTTGATCTTTTGATTATTTGGCTTTGGGGTACATATCCGTTGCAGCGGTTACGGCTGCTAATGGTTTCGCCCTTACGGCGAGTCCCTTTGGCAAACGCCGGAGTGCCGGCCCAGCCCAAAGGAACCAAAGGTCTGTGCCCTGACGTCCGGCCCTCGCTAAGGCTCGGGTTCCTTCGCTCCGGGTTCATCCGGGGGCATCGCCTACGGTTTGCTTCGCTGCACCTCCTCTCGATGCTTTCCCCGTATGAATCCCTCCACTCAGCCTCCCGACGGGCTCTAAGATCAAAAGCTGCACCCGAGCTTGCGCTCATCGTGTTGAGTGGTGAGGAGCGGGGCGCGGTTGGCTTTGGATTTGTGGTGTTCTTGCCCCTCACCCCAGCCCTCTCCCGAGGGAGAGGGAGCCGATTGGTGGGCTTTTCGGGATTTGTGTGCGGCGCGGTATTTCACGTCGGCGTAACTTGCCCAAACACCTCGGTCAGTCCCCTCTCCCTCTGGGAGAGGGCTAGGGTGAGGGGCTTTCAGAATATACGCGGCAGCCAACCTTGCGCTCATTCTGTGTAGGAGCTGCCGAAGGCTGCGATCTTTTGATCTTGCTGTTTTAGAAGCCCGGCCTGCTCGCGACCGCGCTCTCTCAGGCAATCCAATCGCGATCCCCACCTCAAAATCGACAGCCCCATTCCCCCAATCCAGCCATTTCACTGGCGCTTGCACTCACCTCGGCTATAAAGAATGAGTGGTCAGGTCTCTCGTGGTCGGTTGGGTCGCGGGAGTTTGTCGCTCATTTTTCGCGGGTCGTCCTATGAACAGTCTTGGGAAACGCGTGTTGCCTTTGGTTATTTTTGGTGTGTTGGCCGGTTGTGCCAGTCCTCCGCCGCCTCCGCCCGTGGCGCCGCCTCCGCCGCCGGAGCGCACTTGTCAGATTCAGGAAAGCACCGAGGTGGTCGGTGACATGTACATCGACGAGCAGGTGACTCGACACATCACCACCACCCGTTGCGTCACCCAATAGATCCATTGCTTGAAAAAACTGTAGGAGCTGCCGAAGGCTGCGATCTTTTGATCTTGATTTACAAAATTCAAAAGATCGCAGCCTGCGGCAGCTCCTATAGGGGCAGGATCCGTTCAGGGTTTGAGCGGGATCAGGAGAGGAAACCGCCATCCACGTTCAGCGCAACGCCGGTGGTGTAGCTTGATGCATCACTCGCCAGGTACAGCACCGCACCGGCCATTTCGCTCGGATCGGCCACGCGCTTGAGCGGGATCTGGGTCAGTGCCTGCTTGAGAATCGCATCGTTCTTCACCAGCGCTGAAGCGAATTTGGTGTCGGTCAGGCCCGGCAGGAGAGCATTGCAGCGGATGCCGAACTGCGCGCATTCCTTGGCGAAGACCTTGGTCATGTTGATCACCGCAGCCTTGGTCACCGAGTAGATGCCCTGGAAGATGCCTGGCGAAATACCGTTGATCGACGCGACGTTGATGATGCTGCCGCCACCGTTTTCGCGCATCAGCTTGCCGGCTTCAACGGACATGAAGAAGTAGCCACGAATGTTCACGTCGACGGTTTTCTGGAACGCGCCGAGGTCGGTGTCGAGCACGTTGCAGAATTGCGGGTTGGTCGCGGCGTTGTTGACCAGAATATCGAGGCGGCCGAACTGTTCTTTGATGCCGGCGAACACTTGGGCAATCTGCTCCATTTCACCGATGTGGCAGGCCACTGCAGTGGCTTTGCCGCCAGCGGCGATGATCGCGTCGGCGACGTGCTGGCAGCCGTCGAGTTTGCGGCTCGAGACGATGACGTGGGCGCCTTGCTGGGCCAACAGTTTGGCGATGGCTTCACCGATGCCACGGCTGGCGCCGGAGACGAAAGCGATTTTGCCGTCGAGGTCGAACAACTGAGTCTTGGACATAGGGGTTCCTTGGTGTGGGCCGTCAGAGGCTCGATTTCGCGATGACTTGCAGGCTCATCTGCTCCAGCAGTTTGTTCATGTGAATGAACTGCGCGAAGCGTTTGTCCTGGGTCTGGCCGTGGTAGAAGCGGTAGTAGATCTGCTGCACGATGCCGGCCAGGCGGAACAGGCCGTAGGTGTAGTAGAAGTCGAAATTGTCGATCTGGATACCCGAGCGTTCGGCGTAGTAATCGACGAACTCGCGGCGGGTCAACATGCCTGGCGCATGGCTCGGCTGGCGGCGCATCAGTTGCACCGGCGCCGGGTCGTCGGCCTGAATCCAATAGGCGAGGGTGTTGCCCAGATCCATCAGCGGATCGCCGAGGGTGGTCAGTTCCCAGTCGAGCACGCCGATGATCTGCATCGGGTTGTTCGGGTCGAGGATGACGTTGTCGAAGCGATAGTCGTTATGGACGATGCTCGACGTCGGATGGTCGGCCGGCATCTTGTCGTTGAGCCAGGCTTTCACCGCCTCCCAGAGCGGTGCGTCCGGGGTCAGGGCTTTTTCGTAGCGCTCGCTCCAGCCTTTGATCTGGCGGGCGACGTAGCCTTCCGGTTTGCCCAGATCGCCGAGGCCGCAGGCGTTGTAGTCAACGCGGTGCAACTCGACGAAACGGTCGATAAAGCTCTTGCACAGCGCTTCGGTTTTTGCCGAATCGAGGCCCAGTTCCGGCGGCAGTTCCGAGCGCAGGATGATGCCGTTGACCCGTTCCATCACGTAGAACTCGGCGCCGATCACCGACTCGTCGGTGCAGTGCACGTAGGCTTTCGGGCAATACGGAAAACCGTCGCGCAATTGATTGAGGATGCGAAATTCGCGGCCCATGTCGTGGGCGGATTTGGCCTTGTGGCCGAACGGCGGACGGCGCAGGACGAATTCCTGTTCCGGGTATTCCAGCAGGTAGGTCAGGTTCGACGCGCCGCCGGGAAACTGGCTGATCGCTGGTGTGCCGCTCAGGCCCGGAATATGCGCCTTGAGGTACGGATCGATCAGGCTGGCATCAAGTTCTTCGCCAGAGCGGATACGGGTGGACTGGTCAGTAAGCGCCATGCTTATCCCTTCTGCTTATTTTGGAGGCCAGACATCATTGGCTAATCTAATGGCGCGCCCGATTGCTCACAAGCGCGGTGCGGTCTTATAGGTTAGCGTGTTGCCGGATAATCAGCGTTCCGAATAAGCACAAGAGCCCACCGTGTAGGAGCTGCCGAAGGCTGCGATCTTTTGATCTTATAAAAGCAAGATCAAAAGATCGCAGCCTTCGGCAGCTCCTACAGGTCATTCAGGTCATTCAGGTCAGTCAGATCAGTCAGATCAGTGCACGCGCTGGTTGCTGAGTTTTGGCGGGAGGGCGATCGGGGTGAGCACCGGTTGCCCGGAGAAAAAGGCGACGAGGTTTTTGCCCACCAGTTCGACCGTGCCTTGGGTGGCCTCTGGCGACAGGCCGGCAACGTGAGGCGTGAGCAACACATTGCTGAGGGATTTCAACGCATCCGGCACCTGCGGTTCGTGATCGAACACATCCAGTGCCGCACCGGCAATTTTTCGTTGTTCAAGGGCCGTGATCAGGTCTGCTGTGGCAATCACACTGGCCCGCGCAATGTTGACGATAAAACCCTTCGGCCCCAGTGCATCAAGCACTGCACGCGTCACCATATGCTGCGTGCCGATACCGCCCGGCGTCGCGATGATCAGAAAGTCCGAAGCGCGCGCCAGTTCGGTCGGCGTCGAGCAAAACGCGTAAGGCACCTCGCTGCGCACCTGACGGCTGTGGTAGCTGATTTCCATGTCGAAACCGAGGTGCGCGCGCTTGGCAATCGCCAGGCCCACGGCACCGAGCCCGAGAATCCCCAAGCGTTTACCGGCCAGCGACGGGCGCATGATCTTCGGCCATTCACCACGACGTACCGCCGCGTCGCAACGCGGAATATCACGCACCAATGCCAGCAGCATCGCCATCGCATGGTCGGCCACGGACGAGGCGTTAACCCCGGCGCCATTGGTCACGGTAATCCCGCGATCACTGGCGGCTTGCAGATCAACCTGCTCATAACCGGCCCCGATCACGGTGATGATTTTCAGCGCGGGCAGGGCGGCGATCTCGTCAGCCGTCAGACCCAGCGGGCCACGGGTCAGCACCGCATCGATGCGACTGCCGTGAGTGGCAATAGCCTGCGCGCGTTCGGCGGGCGTCGGCGCGAGGATCAGGTGAAAACCCTGATTTTCCAGAATCGGCAAATAGTCGTTGATGGTTTCAACCAGTACCAGAACGGTTGCGGGCATTGCGCGGCTCCTGTGATCGTCGGCGTCGAGGGCATCAAATTATGCTTCAGAGTGCTGATTCCAGAGCGGTTTGGCAATGGTTGAGCGTTGCTCCGCATCAGCCAGTGTAGGAGCTGATGCAGGGCTCGCCTGAACGCTTCGTCAGAAGCTTACGTCGGCGCTGTTTATTACCCGGGCGAAGGCGCCACCGAGGGTGGCGTTGTGGTGATCGATAATCGCCTGCGCTGATAGGGCAGGAGTGTCCATGCAAGTGTGGGCGTCGGCGATCAACACGGGTTTGAAGCCCAGGTCGGCAGCGGCGCGGCAAGTGCTATCGATGCAGAATTGAGTCTTCATGCCGACGAGGTAGAGATTCTCGATTTTTCTGGATTGCAGTTGCTGCGCCAAGTCAGTGCCATGGAAGGCGTTGGGTCTGGACTTGTTAAAGAGGGTTGCGGTTTCAGCGTTGAGCTCAAGCTCGGGCAGCAATTGCCAGAACGGACTGCCAGCGGCAATCGGCGAACCTTGGGGCCCGGTGTGGCGTACCGCAAAGATCGGCACCTGCTGTTGTCTCGCCTTGGCGATAAGGTGCTGGATGTTGGCGAGAATTTGCTCGCCGTGATGAGGTTGTTCCGGGCCATGAAACAGACCGACCTGCATATCGATGATCAACAGTGCTGCAGACATGATGTCTCTCCTTGAGTTCTGCAAATGCCGCACGGACGGGAGAAACAACAAGGCCCCGTCCATTGCTGGCGGGGCCTTGGGTTTGCTGCGCTGGGGTTACCTCAGGCGCAAACACCACGACCCGCCGATGGCGGTCGTGGTGGTACGGGTGAGGTGCAGCGCGCAAAGGTTCATGGGACTGATCATGCTGTGCGGGTTGCGCGCCTGTCAATTGGCGTATTGAGCGATGCCGTTGCCGAACGACCAGTTCTCTTTTTTCACTTCCACCAGATTGATGAACACATCTTCGAGGCGAATCGACAGGTGCGTGTTGAGGTTCTGCGCGATGGTTTGGTACAGCGCTTTTTTCTGCTCCAGCGTTCGGCCTTCGTTGAGCGTGATCTGGATGATCACCAGTTGCTCGGAACGCTGGATGCCGAGGTACTCGGGGTCAAAGACAAAGTGATTGGCGTCGTGCTCGTTGAGGATCTGGAAATTGTCGTGATCCGGGACGTTGATGGCGCTGCGCATGGCGCTGTAAATCTGCTCGCCGATGCGTTTGGTAAAGGTCGGGTCGGGGTGTTTTTTGATTTCGACGCGGACTAATGGCATGGGAAGGCTCCGAGGGAGTAGTGGGGCCTTTCTCACGCTAGATGAAATGGTGGGGATTGAAAGTATTTCGCTCGCCGATCCGACGCCTTCGCGAGCAAACCCGCTCCCACAATGGATCGCATTCCAACTGTGGGAGCGGGCTTGCTCGCGAAGAGGTCGGTATGACCAACACAAAAGCCTGCCTCTTGCACGGTGCTCGCGCCACAATCTGTCGGACATTTCGCCTACTGTTGTCAGCCAATAAACATAACTCGGTAATTCGTGTTTATAGACACCTGAAGTTACGTACGATTGCCCACAAATCGTTGCGTCGTTGCCTACGCCTAAGACAGAATCCGCCGGCTTGTGCGCCTTGGGGTGGGTCGGTAACGTTGATCGGGTCACTGATTTCCAGTGATCGGGCTTAGCGGCTCGGTATGCATCCACGGTTGTACAAGTCCTATCAAGTCAGGCTTTCGCCTGCGCTCGATGGTGGCTGTGCGCATGGCATCTTCGGATGCGCCGGGTTGTGAATGCTTACCGGACCGCTAACTTGCGCACAGCTGCCTCCCTTTTGCTTAGCGGTGGAATGGATGCAGCCTTATTACGAGGTAAGCATTTATGTTCAAGGTAACGCCAAACCCGCCGGCCACCGATCCGGCATCGCCCTACGAATCCTCCCAATCCAAGAAATTCCACGAAGCCGCCGAGCGCGCCCTCGACCACTACCTCGGCCCTCCCACTGCCGAAATCATGGCCGCACCGTATGTGTCCAACCGTTTGTTCATGGTCAACCCGGCCAGTGCGAACGAACCTCTATTGGCCGACGCCAGTGAGAGCCTCGGTTCGGCGTGCGTGATGATCAATGACCTGGCGGGGATGCTTGAGGGTACTCATCGCCGGACGCTGTTGGGAATTGCGCAAGTGGTGATGCTGGGAGAGCTAGCGGTTAATCAGGTGTTGGATAATTTGGTTCCGGTGGACTGAACCTTGTATGCGGCGAAGTCGCTGACCTCGCCGCATTACGTGAATTTGATATTTGATAGTTGTTTTTCCGGAAGTATAAATTAAACATGTCTCCTTTCTATTCTGATAACTCAAAGAGTTTTTATAAATTTATGATGCAGATGACTGGTCGCAGCGCCGTCTTGGCATGCCAGCCAGTAAAGCCCTCAAGTGATGGCGCGGCGTCTAAATTTACAAAATAACTGTCGTCACCCCTCTCGGTAGAGGTCCATGCGCCCCACCATGGATAGGTGCCTTTCCGTATAATTGGCCAATTCAAAAGTAGAGCCACATCTTTATTTTCACTGGAGTATAGATCGTAGAAAGCGAGCATTTCTGTGAGAGTTGCGAGCCTTCCTCCCAGACTCTTACAGTGGGCGTTGGCATCTTGCCAACTTCGTCCTTTAGCGTCGTTTTTTAACATCACTTTTATGCCGCTTACCGAAAGGGTATAAAGTGCTGTTTTGCCTAGGCTGTCAGTAACCGTTATTGTTGCGTTGCCGTTTGTTTTCGCTGTTACGACTCCTTGGTTTGTAACGGTAGCGACTTGTTCAGCATTCGAACGGTAAACGTATGGCGGCACTCCCCCAATTGCCGGCTGAGAGTAAGTTGCTTCGGCAGGGGGGGATTTTGGAGGTCTATCTGAAGCGACTATGTAGCGAGTCAGTTGTAGTGAGCGATCATTTCCGATTCCCAGACTTTGTACTGTGTAGATTCTGGTGGGGAGGCTCGTTGCTTTATTTTCATCTGTGCTTCCGTCAAAGCTTATTTTAAATTCGACACTCAGAGTTGAACCAACTTTCAACTTTCGCAGTGCGATGACTGGGGTCGGTGGAAGCATCCCGTTTGGTAGGCCGTCAAATGGTACAGAAGTAGCCGCGTAGTACTGCAACGAGAAGGGAGTGCCATCGGCGTTGGTGCCATTATAATGCAGCCACATTTTTTGGGTGGTGGCTATTAATGGCCAACGGGCTATTCGTGTTTTCGCATCATCCTTGAGTTGAAGAATATTCAACTCATTCTCCAAGGCCCCATCTATAGTCGGGATACTGTTTAATAACTCAGACGCCGGAATAGTTTGCACATTCATTTGGAATGGCTGCGATTGAATCGGCTGAGCACTCCCCCGGCGGATTGTGTACTTTAAAATTACTGAGAGACCAAGGTTAAAGGCCACCACTTCTTTGCGAAACTGAATTTCACGCTCGTCAACGGTTCCGAATTCATCCTCAGGTGAGGTGTAACTACCACCGCCGGCGGTTCCTACCCAGACCACGCTAATTTTGTCAGATGGATTAATACCCACGTACGACGGGATCGTGATAGTCAGTCCGTCCTTGGTTGCAACCGGATTCAGGTTGTTTGCATCGGCTTCCTTGACGGAGGGTGCGTTTAGCCGTGTGACACTCACTTTCCACGGTGCAGACTCCGGATCGGAACCATATTGCGCGACAGCTGTGAGACTGCATTCGCCGAGGGCGAGGCCTCTCAGTTCTCGGCTCCAATAGCCTTGTGCATCAGCAGTTGCATTACCTCCAGTACTCACTCCGTTGTTATATATCAACACTGTCCCATTCGGCGACGCGGTGCCACTGACCTTCGCATTTGGATCGACAGTGAGACCGTTTTGCGGAATCGGTTCTCCATTTGAGTCAGTCATCGAGATAATCTCCGGCACGGCTAGTTCAAGCCCAACGGTGAACTCCAATGCATTCGAATAACTGGTCGTCCCTGTCTCTGCGCGCCATATCCAATAGCTGGCCGTTACCTTTTTGCCGCGATTGGGCTCGATATGTTTGGCCACGAATTCGGCATCAAGGTGGAAAGGCACGTCCTTGCCTGCCGAAAGCGAGTTGAGCGTAATCGAATCTTCTGTCCTGCCACTGACATCGCCGACCCAGGTATAGGTAACCACATCATCGCGTTTCGTCGGATTGACCGCCGATTTCGGCGCGGTCAATTGGCTGGTGCCGTTGGGCAGGTCATGGGGTTCCAGCGAGCCGTCTTTCTCTCCCAGCACCAGTGGTGCGACCAGCTCGAGTGACGGTTCGCCGACATTCAGTTGCGCCGCCTTGTGCGATTCGCGGCGCAGGATGTCGCCGTTGTCTTTTTCGCTCAGCAGGGCATATGAGAGTTCGAGTTTTCCGCCTTCAAGAGTTTTGAGGTGAGTGCCCTCGACGCTGATCGTGAAGCCTTGCGGGTTGTCTACTTCACTTTTACTCGGGAAGTACCACTCCAGTTCGGGGTCGTAGGTGCTGCCGTCCGGCCGGGTGCCGACCCAACTGAGTTCGATCGCCATGCCGACCTGAATCAGCGGGTCGTATGGAATACGGATGCGGGGGGCGGGGAGGTCGGGGTTGATCGCGCCCTGTTGGGCATCCTCGGCAATCGGTGCCGCAAGGCGATCCGCTTCGCCTTCGATCTGCACAAACTGGTTTTTGGAGCGCAGGGGTTCGGTACTGCCGCTGCGCGCCAGCGTGTAGGAAAAAATCACTTGGGTTTTGACCAGTCTGCGGGCATCCGCGTTGTTCAGCAGCAGCTCGTAGGTGTGAGGCAGGTTGTCGATTGTCTGGGTGGGCGCGTCGACCTCTATCGTCTCGCCATCGACGCTGGTACCGCGCATTTTCAGATGGATGATGTCGCCGAATTTGAAACTGGGGGGACTGGCCCAGACTTGAATCGTGAGGTCTTTATTGCCCAGTTGATCCAGGTCGATCTTGTTATTGAAGGCGTCCTTGGCGATGGGGGCCGTCAGGGAAACCGTGCCGACCGAAACGGTGATGCGCGTCTCTGTGCACCAGTCTTCCGATTGGTTGCCGACGATGTCAGTGACCAGAAATGTCACCGCCAGGCCTGCGTAATCGGTGTCGCCGGCCTCTTCG
>NZ_CACSJY010000088.1:0-16287 GCF_902706155.1 Pseudomonas sp. 18058 | reverse complement strand
GATCTGGCTGTTTAAAGATCAAAAGATCGCAGCCTGCGGCAGCTCCTACCGGTTTTAGGCTCGGATCGGAATCAGCGTTTGGGCAGGTTGATGAGGACTTTCAGCCCGCCCCACTCGCTTTCCATCAACATCAGCGTCCCGCCCCACGTATCAACAATATCGCGCACAATCCCCAGTCCCAAGCCATGCCCGTGCGTCTGCTCATCCAGCCGCGCTCCCCGACTGAATACCTGCGCGCGCTGCTCCTCTGGAATCCCAGGCCCGTCATCTTCCACGCTCAGGGCAAATCCCTCAGCCGTTTCGACCACGCTCAAACGCACCTCGGCATCCGCCCACTTGCAGGCGTTGTCGAGCAGATTGCCCAGCAGCTCCAGCAAATCCTCACGATCCCACGGCAACTGCAATCCCGTCGGCGCGACATAACTCAACGCCAGATGCTCGCCATGAATCATGTTCAGCGTCGCCAGCAACCCCGGCAGTTCGGCATCGCAATCAAACAACGCACCCGGCAACGCATCGCCAGACAATCGTGCACGATTCAGTTCACGGTTGAGCCGTTGCTGCACCTGTTCCAGTTGTTCGAGAAGAATCTTGCGCAGCTCGGGATGGGCATCGAGTTTCTCGCTCGACGCCAGGCTCAACAGCACCGCCAACGGCGTTTTCAACGCATGCCCGAGGTTGCCCAAGGCATTACGCGAACGCTTGAGACTGTCCTCGGTGTGCGCAAGCAAATGGTTGATCTGCGCCACCAACGGTTCCAGTTCCACCGGCACTTGATCGTCGAGTTGCGAACGCTGGCCCTGCTGCAATTGCGCGATCTGCTCGCGAGCCTTTTCCAGCGGCTTCAGTGCGCGGCGCACCGTGAGTCGCTGCAAAAACAGAATCAGCAGCAACGCCGCCAACCCCAGACCGAGGCCAATCTGACGCATGCGCTGAAAGCTGTCGCTGACCGGCGTGTAGTCCTGCGCAACGCTGATCGAAATCGACTGACCCAGACGCCGATAGTCCGAACGCAGCACCAGCAACCGCTGCCCGTCCGGGCCCAGTTGCAAGTTGCTGTGCAGACCGGGCTGATCCAGCAGCGGCAGATCCTGATCCCACAGCGAGCGCGAACGCCAGTGGCTGTCGGCAAAATCGATGCGGAAGTAATGCCCGGAAAACGGTCGCTGATACGCCGGCGACAAGTGCCGCTCATCCAGCTGCAACCCCATGGGGCCGCGCACCAGCGCCACTAACAGGGTTTCGCTGTCGTCGCGCAGACCGGCTTCGAGGTAGCGCTGCAAACCCACTTCGAACAACCACAAACTGGTTTGCGCCAGCACCAGACCGACGATCACCATCACGCTGATCAAACCCAGGCTCAAGCGGCGCTGGATTGACCTCATGAAGCCTGCCCGCCGAACAGGTAACCCTGGCCGCGACGGGTTTCGATCACGCTTTTGCCGAGCTTGCGGCGCAGGTGATTGACGTGGACTTCGAGGACGTTGGAATCACGCTCGGTTTCACCGTCGTAGAGGTGTTCGGCGAGGTGGCTTTTGGAAAGGATTTGCTCGGGGTGCAGCATGAAATAGCGCAGCAGACGAAACTCGGCGGCGGTCAGTTGAATGTCGGTGCCGTCGCGCACCACGCACTGACGGCCCTCGTCCAGATGCAGGCCGGCGGCTTGCAACGTCGCCTGATTGGACTGGCCCTTGGAGCGGCGCAGCAGCGACTGTATGCGCAGAAACAGCTCTTCGGGGTGAAACGGTTTGGTCAGGTAATCGTCGGCGCCGGCTTTCAGGCCTTCGATGCGCTCGGCCCAGGAATCACGCGCCGTGAGGATCAACACCGGAATCGCCAGCCCGCCCGCGCGCCACTGCGCCAGCACCTCAAGCCCCGGCACACCGGGCAGACCGAGGTCGAGGATGATCAGGTCGTACGGCTCGCTGCTGCCCTGATACAGCGCATCACGGCCGTCCGCCAGCCAATCGACTGCGTAGCCTTGGCGTTGCAGACCGGCGAGCAATTCGTCGGCCAGCGGTACATGGTCTTCCACCAAAAGCAAACGCATCGATCAATCTTCCTTGTCTTTCACTAATTCACCGGTTTCAGCCTTGAGGTGCAGCTCACGGGCGACACCCTCGACGGTAAGCAACTCGACCTCATAAATGTAGACGTCGTGTTTCTCTTCCAGCTCGACTTCCAGCAGTTTGGCGCCCGGATAACGATCCATCGCCTGCTGCAGCACTTGCTCCAGCGGCAGGATGACGCCCTGGCGACGCAGGTTCAGCGCTTCGTCCTGATCGAGGTCGCGGGCCATCGCCGCCGAGCAAAAAACTACCAGCGCCAGCGCCGTGCGGCTGGTGGCGCGAACATTAAGCTTCATTACGTATCCTGATGATCCTTGAGAACCTGCCCGGTCACCGCGTCTAATTCCAGATCCCAATTGAGACCCTGCGGATCACGCATTTCGACCTGGTAGATGTACTTGCCGTACTCTTCTTCCAGCTCGGTTTCGGTGATCGTCGAGCCCGGATGTTTGGCCAGCGCGGTTGCGTTGAGCTTCTCGAAGGAAACGATAGTACCAGCGTCGCGCAGGCGCAGGGCTTCATCCGGGCCCAGATCGCGGGCGTGGGCGCTGCTGGCAGTGAAGCCGATGATCGCGCAAATGGACAGGGCAGTCAGGGTTTTCAAAAGGGTGTCTCCGTATTTTTTATGTATTGCTCACGGTCGGCACCTTAACCAGATGAACTTAACTGAAACTGAATTGCCATCATTCTCCCTCCCTGAAATATCTCCTGTAGGAGCTGCCGAAGGCTGCGATCTCTTGATCTTGTTTTTAAAAAGCCAGGATCAAAAGATCGCAGCCTTCGGCAGCTCCTACAGGATTCTGTAACATGTGCTTATAATTGTTCGCTTGCTAACGATCGAGACCGGTATGACCGCCATCCACATCAAGTTCCCCGCCCTCACCCTCAAGGCCGGCCCACGGGCCATGGCGCGGATTCGCGCGCAGGGTCTGAACGCCGCTGACGTCGGCACCCTGCCCGGTGCGGCCGGTGGGCCGAAGGCGTTGGGGATTCAGGGGCTGGATCTGGCGCTGTTCGGTGAATGGCTGCCGAGTGCGCCGCGTGAGCGTTCGCTGATTGGCGCCTCGGTCGGTTCCTGGCGCTTCGCCAGCGCTTGCCTGCCGGATGCCGCCGAAGGCATCCGCCGCCTCGGCGAGCTCTACGCCGAGCAGAATTTCAACAAAGGCGTGACCATGGCCGAGATCAGTCAGAGCTCGCAGCGCATGCTCAATGACCTGCTTGATGGCCGCGACGCGAGCATCCTCGACAACGCGCATTACCGCTTGAACATCATGGTAGTGAAAAGCCAGGGCCGTCTGGCTGATGACCATCGCGGTCGCCTCGGTCTGGCGCTGGGTTCGGTGATCGCCGACAACCTGCGCGGTCGTGCGCGACTGTCGCGGCACTTCGAACGGCTGATCATCCACGATCCGCGCCTCGCCCCGCCGGTGAATGCGCTCGACGATTTCCCGTCACGCTTCGTCGCCCTGAATGCCGGCAACTTGCGTCAGGCGCTGCTGGCCTCGGGTTCGATCCCGATGGTCATGGAAGGCGTGCGCGACCTGCCGGGCGCCGGGGCTGGCACCTTCCGCGACGGCGGTTTGCTCGACTATCACCTCGACCTGCCCTACAGCGGTGACGGCATCGTGCTCTATCCGCACTTCACCGACCGGGTGATTCCGGGCTGGTTCGACAAGACCCTGCCGTGGCGCAAAGCCTCGGTGCAGCGCTTGCAGGACGTGCTGCTGCTCGCGCCGTCGAAGGAGTATCTGGCACGTCTGCCCTACGGCAAACTACCCGATCGTAACGACTTCAAACGCTTCATGGGCGATGCACCGAGCCGGCAGAAATACTGGCACGCGGCGATGGACGAGAGCCGCCGTCTGGGCGATGAGTTTCTCGAACTGACTGCCAACGGTCGCCTCGCCGAGCGCTTGCTGACCCTTTAGTCAGCACGGCCAAACACAAGCTGGTAAACTCGCCGCCTGCCCGAATCGCTGCGGCGAACGCCATCTGAACAGAGCTGAAAATACCGTGGAAATCTTCAAAGAGTTTACCTTCGAATCCGCCCACCGCCTGCCGCACGTCCCGGACGGCCACAAGTGCGGACGTCTGCACGGTCACTCGTTCAAAGTGGCGCTTCACCTGAGCGGCGACCTCGATCCGCACACTGGCTGGATCCGTGATTTCTCGGAAATCAAAGCGATCTTCAAGCCGTTGTACGAGCGTCTGGATCACAACTACCTGAATGACATTCCTGGCCTGGAAAACCCGACCAGCGAAGTACTGGCCAAATTCATCTGGAATGAAATGAAGCCGTTGCTGCCGGAACTGAGCGCGATCCGTATTCACGAGACGTGCACCAGCGGCTGCATCTATCGCGGCGAGTAACCCGATCCTGAGAACACTGCAAAACCCTGTGGGAGCGGGCTTGCCCACGAAGGCGTCGGAACATCGACATTGATGTGACAGACACTCCGCTTTCGCGAGCAAGCCCGCCCCACAGGGGAATAGCGTTGATGTTCAAGAACAGCCTTCACGGCTGTTTTTTTATGCCTATGCTTTTTGGCTCCCCACCCGCCAAGAGGACAGGCCCATGACAGACTGGCTGCTGGATCAGGTCTTTGACTTCAACGGTCACTCAGTGCGCCATGCCGTACGTGGCGATGGCCCGCCGCTGGTGTTCGTGCATGGCACACCTTTCTCGTCTTACGTGTGGCATCGGATCGCGCCGCACTTCTTTGCCACGCACCGCGTGTATTACTTCGATTTGCTCGGTTATGGACGCTCCGCGAAACCTGCCGCCGATGTCTCCCTCGGTGTGCAAAACCAGTTGTTGGCGCAGTTGCTCGATCACTGGAACATCCAAAATCCCGACGTGGTCGCCCATGACTTTGGCGGTGCCACCGCGCTGCGCACTCACCTGCTCAATGGCAAGGATTACCGCAGCCTGACGCTGATCGATCCGGTGGCGCTGAAGCCATGGGGATCGCCGTTTGTGCAGCATGTTCGCCAGCATGAGGCAGCGTTCAGCGGTCTGCCCGATTACATCCAGCGCGCCGTCGTGCCGGCCTACATTCGCGGGGCGATTCACCGGGCGATTCCCGACGACGAACTCGCGCCCTACGTTGAGCCGTGGCTCGGCGATCCCGGGCAAGCGGCCTTCTATCGGCAGATTGCGCAGATGGATGAGCGCTATACCCGTGAGGCAGAACCGTTGTATCCGAGCATCCGCTGCCCGGTACAGATTCTCTGGGGCAAAGACGATCAGTGGATTCCCATCGAGCGTGGCCGTGCATTGCACAAGATAATCCCCGGCTCACAATTCCACCCGATTCCCAACGCCGGCCACCTCGTCCAGGAAGACGCCCCCGAAGCCATCGTCGCTGCGCTGATGCGCTTCCTCTGACCCACCACAAATCCCATGTAGGAGCTGCCGAAGGCTGCGATCTTTTGATCTTGCTTCTAAAAAACAAAATCAAAGGATCGCAGCCTTCGGCAGCTCCTACATTGGGCTTTGGTGTGTTCGGGTGCACTGTTTTCGCGCCGTTTGACGCGACTCGTCTATACACAACCCGCGCCAACCGGAACATGGCACGACCACTGCAACCCTCCCCCGCGTCTCCCTCTCTCCAGCAAGGACCGCCTCATGACGCAGAACGATCCCGGCAACGATTACCCCCTCAGCGAAGTACCGATGCACGCGCGCAAAGGCCTGGCCTCTACGGCGATGGTGTTACTGGGCTTCACGTTTTTCACCGCGACCATGTTTGCCGGCGGCAAGCTCGGCGTGGCGTTCAGTTTCGGCGAGATGATGGCGGTGATCATCGTTGGCAACTTGCTGCTCGGTTTGTACGCCGCAGGCCTCGGTTACATCGCCTTCAAGAGTGGCCTCAATTCGGTGTTGATGGGGCGTTTTTGCTTCGGCGAAGTCGGCAGCAAACTCAGCGACCTGATCCTCGGTTTCACTCAAATCGGCTGGTACGCCTGGGGCACTGCCACGGCTGCGGTGGTGCTCGGCAAATACTTCGAACTCGATGAGGGCACGGTGCTCGGGCTGATGGTGCTGTTCGGTCTGGTGTTCTGTGCCACGGCTTACGTCGGTTATCGCGGGCTGGAGATTCTGTCGTACATCGCAGTGCCGGCGATGATGTTGCTGCTGATGTTGTCGATGTGGGTGGCGACAGTGAAAGTCGGCGGTTTCGAAGGATTGCTCAGCGTCGTGCCGAGCGGTTCGCTGGACTGGTCGACGGCGATTACTTTGGTGTTCGGCACCTTCGTCAGCGGCGCGACGCAAGCGACCAACTGGACGCGTTTCTCGCGCTCGGCGCGTGTCGCGGTGCTGGCCAGCCTGATCGGTTTCTTCATCGGCAACGGTTTGATGGTGCTGATCGGCGCGTACGGCGCCATCGTTTATCAGCAGCCGGACGTGGTTGAAGTGCTGCTGTTGCAAGGCTTCGCCATGGCCGCGATGGCCATGCTGTTGCTGAACATCTGGAGCACGCAGGACAACACCATCTACAACTTCGCCGTCGCCGGTTGCAACCTGCTGCGCACCGGTCGGCGCAAGACCGTGACCCTGGCCGGCGCGGTGATTGGCACCCTGCTCGCCCTGCTCGGTATGTACGACATGCTGGTGCCCTACCTGATTCTGCTCGGCACGGTGATTCCGCCGATTGGCGGGGTGATCATGGCCGACTTTTTCTACCGCTGGCGCGGGCACTATCCACGCCTGGCCGACGCACGGTTGCCGGCGTTCAACTGGCCGGGCCTCGGGGCTTACGCGGTCGGCACCGTCGCCGCGTTCAGCTCGCCATGGGTCGCGCCGCTGGTAGGCATCGCCGCTGCCGCGTTAACGTATGTCATCGTCACCGGCGCGCTCGGCGCTCGCAGCGCGGCCGCGCCACTACAAGACTTATAAAAAAGGATTCGCCTGATGCACATCATCAACGCCCGTTTGCGCAACCAGGAAGGTTTGCACGAATTGCACCTTGAAGACGGCCTGATCCGCAGCATCGCCCGGCAGACCGAAGCGCCGACGCTGGGCCCCGACGACCTCGACGCCGGCGGCAATCTGGTGGTGCCGCCCTTCGTCGAACCGCACATTCACCTCGACGCCACCCTCACCGCCGGCGAACCGCGCTGGAACATGAGCGGCACGCTGTTTGAAGGCATCGAATGCTGGGGCGAGCGCAAGGTCACCATCACCGAAGAAGACACCAAGACCCGCGCCAAGAAAACCATCCAGACCCTCGCCGCGCACGGTATTCAGCACGTGCGCACCCACGTCGACGTCACCGATCCACAACTCACCGCACTGAAAGCCATGCTCGAAGTGCGCGAAGAAAGCCGTCACCTGATCGACCTGCAAATCGTCGCGTTCCCACAGGAAGGCATCGAATCGTTCCGCAATGGCCGCGAGTTGATGGAAGAGTCGATTCGCATGGGTGCTGACGTGGTTGGCGGCATTCCGCATTTCGAGTACACCCGCGATCAAGGCGTCAGTTCGGTGAAGTTTCTGATGGATCTGGCCGAGCGCACCGGTTGCCTGGTCGACGTGCATTGCGACGAAACCGACGACCCACACTCACGCTTCCTCGAAGTACTCGCCGAAGAAGCACGCAGCCGCGACATGGGCGCCCTCGTCACCGCCAGCCACACCACGGCGATGGGCTCTTATGACAACGCTTACTGCGCGAAACTGTTCCGTCTGCTCGGGCATTCCGGGATCAGTTTTGTCTCCTGCCCAACCGAAAGCATCCACCTGCAAGGGCGCTTCGACAACTTCCCGAAACGCCGTGGCGTCACCCGGGTGAACGAGTTGCTCGAAGCCGGGATGAACGTGTGTTTCGGTCAGGATTCCATCGTCGATCCGTGGTATCCGCTGGGCAACGGCAACATCCTTCGCGTATTGGAGGCCGGTCTGCATATCTGCCACATGCTCGGCTATCGCAACCTGCAAAGTGCGCTGGACTTGGTCACCGACAACAGCGCCAAAGCGATGCATCTGGGCGAGCGTTATGGGCTGGAACAGGGGCGCCCGGCGAACCTGCTGATTCTGTCGGCGGACAGTGATTATGAGGTGATCCGCAGTCAGGGTTTGCCGCTGTATTCGATTCGCGCCGGCAAAGTGCTGATGAAACGGCAGATGCCGGTGGTGGAGTTCGTCTAAGGTGAAGAAACCGGCGTCGCAATGACGCCGGCAACCCCTGCGATGGATGCTCCTTCATGCTGAAGTTCGTGCGTAGTTGATCAGCCGCCATCCTCATTTTCTTGAGGATTTCCCAATGAACCACACACCCTCACCCATGGCCTCGCTGTACCACGAAGGCCGACAGACCTTTACCGAACTTGTAGCCGACGGCGGCGCTCGGCTCGATGCGCTGTTTCACACCGTGCCCGCGCTGGGTGAATTGGCGGTTGGCGTGGTCTATGGGCATTTGCACGCGCGCCCTGGCCTCGATCCGCGCCTGCGGGAAGCGGTGTCGTTTGCCGCCATTGTGGCGTCGGGCATGGTCGGCCCGCCATTGAGTGTGCACCTCAAGACAGGGCTGGCCTCGGGTTTGGCCCCCGGTGAAATGACTGAGGTGCTGTTGCAGGCCTCGGCATTCGCGGGGTTTCCGCGGGCGGTGAGTGCGGCGGAACAACTCAATCGGCTGTTCGACGAGTCTGGGTTGGCATCACCGCCGGCACCGACACCCCGTGAAATCGCGTTGGAATTCTGTGAGCAAGTGCGCGGCGGGCACGCGCCGATGCCGGTCAGTGCAGCGGTGAAACGCCTGTTGAAACATGCGCGGCAGCTGGCATTGCAGGCCAGTTCGGCGCACGCGGTGATTGTTGAATGTTTCAAGGATGAGCCGTCGCCCCGCGCATTGCTACGGTTGGAGGTGCAGAGTGAGCAGGTGGTGTCGGTGACGTTGTTCAAGGCCCACTGAAGGGTGACCAAACCAAACTCCCACAGGGTTTTGGGGTGAACACATTATTTGTATGCACCTAAATCCAATGTGAGAGCGAGCTTGCTCGCGAAGAGGCCTACACGTTCAACATCCATGTAACTGCTATACCGCCTTCGCGAGCAAGCGCGCTCCCACAGGGTTATGTATTTGGACTGGTGTTTGTGTTCACATCTGAGCCACTGTAGGAGTGAGCCTGCTCGCGATTGCGGTGTGTCAGGCGACATATGCTTTGAAGGGTAGTCCGCTATCGCGAGCAGGCTCACTCCTACAGGGGTTATGTGGGTGGACATGATGTTTGTGTTCAGCACAAAACCCTGTGGGAGCCTGGCTTGCCAGCGATGGCGGTTTCGAGTTCAGCCAATCAACCGCGCCGTACCAAACAATCTGACGCGCACCTGCTCGCCGTCGATTGCTTCCAGCAGAATCGGTGCCGTGCCGCCGGGCATGACCACCTGCACTTCTCCTGCTTCAACCCAACCCACCCGCCATGCCGCACACGCCACCGCACTGGCGCTGGTGCCTGATGACGCCGTCGGCCCTTCGCCACGTTCGAAGACGCGCGCGACGATGCGTTGCTCGGAATCACGTGCCGCCCATTGCAGATTGACGCCCGCCGGACACGGGTCGCCAGCGCCGGTCGGCATGGCATAAGCGATCTGTGTCAGGCCTTCATTCAGTGGCGACTCACGCATCTGTTCGTTACTCGGCAACGCCGACTTGTCGCCAAGCAGCGTCACGCAATGTGGATTGCCGATGCGCACAAATTGGCTGTGCTCCCAGGTCGGATCAAGTGCCGCCAATGGCTGAATTCTGCTGACCTCCTGGCCATTGAAATCAACACTTTCAACGCCCTGCGCACCCACCGCGCACGGCCCGAAATCCGCTTGACCGAGATCGAGCCAGAAGCCTCGCACCCCTTCGACTTCGGCAGGTTTCACCGACGTTTCCACCGCGTCACCTTTGTCGTGATGAACGCGCAACAACGCGCCCTCCTTCGGCAGCAATCCTTGCTCGGTCAGCGCTTTGGAGAAAATCGTCAAACCGTTGCCACTGCGTTCGGCGAGGGTGCCATCGGTGTTGACGATCAACACATCGAACGGCGGCGAGGTCTGGAACGGGCCGATCAGCAGGCCGTCGCTGCGGTGGGATTTGCTGTTGGCTGGGCGCTGGCCATCGCGCCAGTCGCAGCAGCGTTTGATAGCGGCCTCAGTCCAAGCCTGGCGCAAGGATGCGCATTCGGCAGCGCTGGCAGGAAGATCAATCCCCGCCTCGCGCAAGGTTTCCGGCGAAACCACACCATACACATTGCCCCGCGCGTCATAAAACTGCGTCATCACTCATAATCCCCGCAACCGAAAAAACCCACTGTAAACCGCATTCCGCTGTAGGAGCTGCGGCACGCTGCGATCTTTTGATTCTGATCCTGAAAACACCGATCAAAAGATCGCAGCGTGCCGCAGCTCCTACAGGAGAAGGTAGGATGTCGTCTGTACTTCCTCGGATGACTGGCGATCGAACCTCGACGCCGTATCACTGTCCTTCGGGGACGCGAAGTTTTTTGCCAAGGATCGATATGACCAGCCTCAACGCCCAAGCCACCTTCGTCCCCGGACGCCTGCAACAGATGTCCACGCGCATCGCCTTTTTCATCGCCGGGCTCGGCATCGCGGCGTGGGCGCCGTTGGTGCCGTACGCCAAGGCGCGCGCCGGACTGGATGAGGGCACGCTCGGTCTGTTGCTGTTGTGCCTGGGCGTCGGCTCGATTCTGGCAATGCCGCTGGCGGGGATTCTCGCCACACGCTTCGGCTGTCGGCGCGTGGCCACGGGCGGCACGTTGTTGATTTGCGCGGCGTTGCCGTTACTGGCGACGGTCTCATCGATCCCTGCGCTGGTCGCCACATTGTTCATGTTCGGCGCCGGACTCGGCACGGTGGATTCGACGGTCAATCTGCAAGCGGTGATCGTCGAACGTGCCAGTGGCAAGAACATGATGTCGGGCTTTCACGGCTTGTTCAGCCTCGGCGGGATCGTCGGTGCGGCGGGCGTCAGCGCCCTGCTCGGCCTCGGCCTGACGCCGCTCGCCGCGATGCTGGTGGTGGTCATGGTGCTGATCGCGGCGCTGTGCAAATGCGTGCCGCACATGCTGCCTTACGGCAGTGAAAGCTCGGGCCCGGCATTCGCCATTCCCCACGGCATCGTGCTGTTTATCGGCGGGATGTGTTTCATCGTCTTCCTCACCGAAGGCGCGGCGCTGGACTGGAGCGCGGTGTTCCTGGCGCAGGAACGCGGGATCGACACGGCCTATGCCGGATTGGGTTACGCGGCATTCGCGTTGACCATGACGGCGGGACGCTTGATGGGTGACCGGATTGTGCGGATCGTCGGCGCCACGCGGATCATTCTGTTTGGCGGGCTGCTGGCAGCAGGCGGTTTGTTTCTGGCGACGTTCGCACCGAGCTGGGAAGCGGCATTGGTCGGGTATGCGCTGGTCGGCGCCGGTTGCTCGAACATCGTACCGGTGCTGTACACGGCGGTTGGCAAACAGACGGTGATGCCGGAAAGCATCGCGGTGCCGGCGATTACCACGTTGGGCTATGCGGGGATTCTGGCGGGGCCGGCGGTGATTGGCTTTGTCGCGCATGCCAGCAGTTTGAGCTTTGCCTTTGGGCTGATGGCGGTGCTGTTGGTGGCCGTCGCGATTGGCGGGAAAGTCTTGAAAGTCTGAAGCAAAAGATCGCAGCCTGCGGCAGCTCCTACATGAGATCGTTCCCACGCTCTGCGTGGGAATGCCTCAATGGACGCTCCGCGTCCGCTTTTGGACGCAGAGCGTCCCGGGCTGCATTCCCACGCGGAGCGTGGGAACGATCAGTTAAAACCCAACGCTGGCCTGCACAAAGAACGTCCTTGGCGCGCCCACATACATTCCCGAATTGTTATCGCTGGAGCGGGTGAAATACTGCTTGTCGAAGATATTCTTCACCCCCGCGCCCAACTTCAAATTCGACACCTGCGGCCCGAAGTCATAGCCGCCACGCACGTTCCAGGTCACGTAACCCGGAATGTCGCCGTACTGCCCGTCCGCCGTACCCTCGGTGATGTAGTTGCCGTTGAAGCTGCCATCGGCATTCACACCGGTACCCGGCGAACGCTGTTTCGACTGGGCAAAGCCGTCGATGTTGTACGTCCAACGGTTGATGTCGTAACGCAAACCCACCGTCGCCACCTGACGCGAATAGAACGGCAGATCACGGCCCTTGAAGCCCGGAATCTCGCCTTCATACGTAGCGCGGGTGTAAGTGAAACCGGCGTTGGCGGTCAAACCATCAAGACGCGGATCCAGCGCCGCCATGTCGTAATGCACCGACGCTTCAAGGCCCTGATGCTTGGTCGCCCCCAGGTTGGTCCAGCCGACATCGTTGCTGATGTATTGCAGTTCATCATCGAAGTCGATGTAGAACAGCGTCACTTCACCGCCCCACACGTCATCGTTGTAGCGTGTGCCGATTTCGTAGGTCTTGGCCTTTTCCGGCTCCAGTCCGTTGGCGGTCTGATCACCCGAACCGCCCTGCCCCAGCTGAAAATACTGCAGGCTGCCAAACGACGTTTCGTAGTTGGCGAACAGTTTCCACGCGTCCGACAGGTGATACATCACGCTCAGCGCCGGCAGCGGTTCGTTGCTTTCGATGCTGCGGTTTTTCTCCGGTACGCGTTTGCCAGCGGTGTCGAGCACGGCGCGATCATGCCAGTCAGTGCTGATGTGTTCGAAGCGAATACCCGGCGTGATCGTCCAGTTGCCGACGTCGATTTTGTTGTCGACGTAGACCGAGTTGGCCTCGGTGCCGCCGGTGCGATCCTGGAAGACGTGGCCATCAGACGTCGGCGTTACGACAGGCTGATTGTTGACCAGCGCCAGACGACTCGATTGCTCGTGCATCGCCTCTTTCAAATAGCGATAACCGACGCTGACTTCCTGGCTGGTCGGGCCGACATCGAAGACCCGCGATACCCGTGGTTCGATGCCCAGCGTGTAGTAGGAACGCGGGTACGAGCTGAGGGTTTTCTGATCGCGGGCGGCGATGGTGCTGCCGCGAAAACTGTCGGTGTAATAGGTCAGCACTTCGGCCTGGGTGCGCTCGTCGATCTGGCGAATCCACTTGAACGACACGTCTTTGCGGCGACCACTGAATTGGTCGTAATCGCGCACCGAGTCGTACGGTTTGTCGTCGTATTGTTTCTGCGTCAGACCGCCGGGCATGTCGGCGCTGGCGTCGTAGTAGTGAAAGTTGAGGCTGAAGTCGTCCTGATCGGTCGGCGCCCAGTGAGTCTTGAGCAGCACGTCGTCGATGTCGTTGCCGTTATTGCGCTCGCGGTAACCGTTGCCATTCACGCCGGAATACAACAACGCCACGCCCATGCCGTTGTCGGCCGTGCCGCCAAGGAACGCGGTGTCGATGTGTTTCCAGCCGCCGTACTGGGTGGTTTCCAGGGTGGTGCCGATTTCACCGGTGGCTTTTTCCGGGATCGCGCGGGTAACGAAGTTGATCACGCCGCCGACGTTTTGCGGCCCATAACGCACGGAACCGGCACCACGAACCACGTCGATGCTGTCGAGGTTACCGGATGAAATCGGTGCCATCGACAGTTGTGGTTGACCATAGGGAGCGAAAGCCGCCGGTACGCCGTCGATCAACACCGTGGAGCGCGGCGACAGGCGCGACGTCAGACCACGCACGCCGACGTTCAACGAAATATCGCTGCCGCCGGTGCCGTTGGAATCCTGCACCTGCACGCCCGGCACACGCTTGAGCACGTCGCTGACGTTCATCGCACCTTGCTCGACCATGGCTTCGCGGCGAATCACCGTGCGTGCGCCGGGGTGGTTTTGCACCACGGCGGCGTCGGCATCACCGAGCCAGTCGCCGACTACTTTGATGTCGGTCACGCCCAGTTCGAGCGGGCCGTTGGTCGCAGCGGAAGTCGCAGCGGGCGACAGCGTTACCGAGCCTTCGTTGATCTGATAATCCAGACCGCTGCCTTGCAGCAACTGACGCAGCGCCTGCTCCGGGGAGATGTCGCCATCGACGGCCGGGGCTTGTTTGCCGGCGACCAGATCAGGGCTGAAAAACACTTGCAGCGAGGTTTGCTGGCCCAGTTCGCTCAGCGCCTGACCCAATGGCTGGGCGCGGATATGAATCGCTTCACCGGCAAACGCCAGCGGCATCGCAGCGTTGACCGCGAGCGCGAGGGCCAGCGACAACCAAGGGGATTTTTTATTGTGGGCAGTGGTGGTTTTCACGTCGAACGTAGTCCTGTGGATCGCAAGAGTGTGCGGCTGTTAATGCAAACCAGTTGCAGTTGAACAGGAAGACGATGAACTCGAAAAAAACCTGAATTTTATTTTGAAATTATTTCCTGGCTGCCATCCGCATGGGTGCGAACGGCCACTGGCAGGATGCTCGGCAAGGCTTTGAGCAAGGCTTCGGTGTTGTCGGATTTGAACACGCTGGTCAGGCGCAGACTGGCCACCGCAGGGTCGCTGACGGTCAGCGGCTTCTCGCGATAACGCGACACTTCCGCGGCCACTTCGCTGAGGCTGGCGTTGTTGAACACCAGTTTGCCGCTGCGCCACGCGGTCAGTTCTGCGGGGTTGACCGCGTATGCGGCAGCGACTTTGCCTTGGGCATCGACGTAGGTACCGAGGCCTGCGGTCAGGCTGATGAAGTCGTTGTCCGGCGCATTGTGGCCCTGCACTTTCACCGTGCCCTGCTCCACCGCAACGCGGGTTTGCGTGACGTCGCGGCGCACATCGAAACGGGTGCCGGTGACCGTGACCTTGCCGTTGCCGGCCTCGACCACGAACGGTCGCGAGGTGTCGTGCTCAACGCTGAACATCGCCTCGCCTTCGCTCAATTCGATCAATCGGCGATCTTTTTCGAAGCGCACCTGCAAGCGGCTGCGGCTGTTCAGATCGATCACCGAACCGTCCGGCAGCGCTACGTGTTTGCGCTCGCCCAACGCGGTGCTGAATTCGGCGCGGTAACCGCCCGGATGATTCAAACCGCTGAACAGACCGAGGCCGAGCGCCACTGCCACCACACTCGCGGCCACGGCATAACGCAACAACGGACGTCGTTCGCGGCGCGTCGGTGGAGTTTCAACCAAAGCTTTGAGGCGTGGCGCCGGCAACAAATCAGCGGCCGTCCACAGCCCCTGAAGCAACTGGAATTCGTCACGGTGCTGCGGATGCTCATTCAGCCAGGCGTCGAAGCGCTGCTGCTCGTCGGCACTGACCACCGGCTCCTGCAAACGCACAAACCAGCGAGCCGCGTCATCGCGCACCGTTGTTTGCCCGCACGCGCAATCACGAGTATCCATCATGGAATGTCCTGTTTGGCCGGGAATATAAAGACACACAGCCCCCTGTAGGAGCTGCCGAAGGCTGCGATCTTTTCAACGACACACACCATCACGACTGCAACCCGTCCAGGCGATCACGCAAATGCCGCAGGGTGCGGATCATATACTTTTCGACCATGTTCTTGGACAGGCCCAGGCGTTCGGCGATTTCCGCCTGGGTCAGGCCTTCGATCTTCTGCCAGACGAAAATTTTCCGGCAATTGACCGGCAGCTCGCTCAGCGCCCGCTCGATGGAGTCGGCCAGCTGGATCGCATGCATGTAATGCTCCGGGTCGCCGGACGACGACGCACTGTGATCGATCGCCTCCGACTCCATGGCACCCCGCCGATCCTCACGCCGATAACCGTCGACCGCGATATTGCGTGCGGTCTGATGCAAATACGCCCGAGGCTGCTGCACCGTAGCCGAATCCGATTCGAGCACCCGCACAAAGGTGTCGTGCGCCAGATCCTCGGCCTGCGCGCGGTTACGCAGGCGACGAGTCCAGGTGCCGATCAACTCTTCGTAATGCTCGAAAAAGCCGGGTCTGCGGGGACGCATTGGGGTATTGGCGGCGTGCTGAGGAAAGGGGCGTGAATAGTAATGCTTCCTATTAACCCCGGCAATTCATTCCTCTGCGTGCCGACGATGGGCTGTCGTGCTGTGAACACAAAACAAATGTGGGAGCTGGCTTGCTCGCGAAAGCGTCGGCACACATTGCATCGATGTGCCTGACACTCCGCTTTCGCGAGCAAGCCTGCTTGTATGGTAGGACTCGAAGGGGTGGGTGGGACCAAAAGCCAGCTTCTGACTGTTAGCCCAGTACAGACTGTGGGAGACATCGGCCCCACCCCTTCCACCAAAGCGCCGATAAAGAATGCTTCGT
>NZ_CACSJY010000087.1:0-16351 GCF_902706155.1 Pseudomonas sp. 18058 | reverse complement strand
AATTCTTTAACAACTTCAACCACTTGCGCTTCAGATCTCTCGTCAGCGGGAGGCGAATTCTACAGCGTTACACGCTGCTGTCAACACCTCTTTTTCAACTTCCTTTTGGCTTCGATGAACTGAAGCAACCTGCTGCCGAAAACTGCGTAACTCATTGAACCTCAAGGAGTTTTCCGTTTCGACTGCGCCGGAAGTGGGGCGAATTATAGACGCATGAAATCTGCCGTCAACCCCTGATTTCATTTTTCTATCGATAAACGCAAAAAGCCTGCTTATATATAGACGCCATCGTAGCGAATGCGCAGTATATTGCCCAACAACTCAAAAATGCCTGCTATACACCCTGGATGACGCCTCCGCTATGAATGACCAACCCCGCTCGCTTGCCTCAATGCTGTTCCCGGTTGGCCTGCTATTAATAGCCATGGCATCGATCCAGTCCGGTGCCTCGCTGGCCAAAAGCATGTTCCCGGTGGTTGGCGCCCAAGGCACTACGACCCTGCGACTGATCTTCGCCAGTGTGATCATGCTTCTATTGCTGCGTCCATGGCGCGCCAAGCTGACGGCCAAGTCGCTGCGCACGGTCATTGTCTACGGCATGGCATTGGGCGGGATGAACTTCCTCTTCTATATGTCATTGCGCACAGTCCCACTGGGGATCGCCGTCGCACTGGAATTCACCGGACCACTGGCCGTCGCCATTTACGCATCACGTCGTGCTATCGATTTTCTCTGGATTGGTTTGGCGGCTGCAGGCTTGTTCCTTCTCATCCCCACAGGCGCGACTACTGCCGGCATTGATCTGGTCGGTGCGGGTTACGCATTGGGCGCCGGTGTCTGCTGGGCACTCTATATCCTCTTCGGTCAGAAGGCCGGGGCAGACAATGGCGTAACGACCGCAGCGTTGGGCGTGATGATCGCCGCCCTGTTCGTCGCGCCCATCGGCATCGTGCATGCAGGCGCTGCTTTGCTGACGCCCTCGCTGATCCCGATCGCTATCGGCGTGGCCATCCTTTCCACCGCCCTGCCCTACACCCTGGAAATGGTTGCACTCACCCGCATGCCCGCGCGCACCTTCGGCACCTTGATGAGTATCGAGCCCGCATTCGGCGCGCTATCAGGCCTGCTGTTTCTGCAGGAATACCTGACGTTGTCACAATGGATGGCGATCCTGTGCATTATTCTCGCCTCCGTCGGAGCTACCCTGACAATGGGCAGCGGCGCGAAGCCCGCCATTGCGGCCGATTGAAACAGGATTTGACGAAGGTCTGGCATTTGCCGCTTATTTAGGCCATGTTTAGTCCGTTAACTCAGTGTCAGGCATGGATTTTTTCGAATACGGACGTCAGAACGCTTCAAGCGCGATCGCATACAGGCAGACCAGAGCAACAGACTTCTGGCTGCCATAAGGACGGTAATGAAACGAATTTTGATATTGATCGCCTTACTCGCAGTTGCAGGCTGCGCGGCGACATCGGAAACCCAGGTAAAACGCGGTAAGAAGGGGCTGCACATCAACTGTTCAGGGCTGTCGTCCTCCTGGGACAAGTGCTACACCCACGCCGCCAACGCCTGTGCCCCCAAGGGCTATAAAGTCATTGCCAAATCGGGGGATGGGGTCGAAGAGCCTGGCGATTATCCTTTCGGCCTCAACCCTGCCGGCTACACCAGCCGCAGCATGATCGTGATCTGCAAATAGCTCATTGCGGTCTGGCGATCTGCCGAGCGATTTCTTCCTGACTGGACTTCAGCACTGTGCGCTGAATGTCCGGTGTAGCCAGCATACGCGCCACCACCAACGCCCCGACACATTGCGACAGCACTGACCACGCCAGACTGTCGCTCTCCAATATTTTCGCCCAACTCTCCTGCAACCGGCAGATCCACAGTTCTGCCTGTTCCCGCACTTGAATATCTGAACGGGCGATTTCCGCCCCCAGCGATGGCAAGGCGCACCCGGATTCGGGCTGCTCGACATGGGCCATGCTCAAGTAATGTTTAAGACACCGCTGCAGTCGTTCGTGATCCTGAGTGCCCTGCCCGCCCAACCGTTCCAGGCTCTGGCCCAATTCGCGCTCGACGATAGCGGTAAACAACGCATCCTTCGACGCGAAGTGACTGTAGAACGCCGCACCACTCAAGCCGATAGCCTTCATCAAACCATCGACGCCTACCGTAGAAAACCCCGAACGCTTTGCCGACAGCGAACTGCTCTGCAGCAGCTTTTCCCGGGTTTCCAGCTTGTGACTGGCGGAGTAACGCATGTGTTTGCCCTCGAAATTGACCGCCTTGACGTTGTCGGAATCCTAGCATAACGTTCGTTCACTTAACGATCGTTTAGCAAAGGGATCTACCCATGAATAACAAGAAGGTCGTGTTGGTTGTCGGAGCCGGCGATGCTACGGGCGGCGCTATTGCCAAGCGCTTTGCCAAAGAAGGATTCGTTGCCTGCGTCACACGACGCAGTGCCGACAAATTGCAGCCGCTGGTAGACGCGATTCAGGCAGACGGCGGCGAAGCACACGGTTTCGCCTGCGATGCACGTAAGGAAGAAGGCGTGATCGCGCTGATCGAAGACATCGAAACCCGCGTTGGCCCGATTGAAGCGTTCGTCTTCAACATCGGCGCCAACGTGCCGTGCAGCATCCTCGAAGAAACCGCGCGCAAATATTTCAAGATCTGGGAGATGGCTTGCTTCTCGGGTTTCCTCAATGCCCGCGAAGTGGCCAAACGCATGGTCACGCGCAATCGCGGCACGATCCTGTTCACTGGCGCTACCGCCGGGTTACGCGGAGCTTCAGGGTTTGCCGCATTCGCCGGCGCCAAACACGGTATCCGCGCACTGGCACAAAGCATGGCAAGGGAGTTGGGGCCGATGAACATCCATGTCGCCCATGTGGTGGTGGATGGTGCGATCGATACCGACTTCATTCGCAACAGTTTCCCGGAGAAATACGCCACCAAGGATCAGGATGGCATTCTCAACCCCGAGCACATCGCCGAAAACTATTGGTACCTGCACAGTCAGCCGCGCGATGCCTGGACATTCGAGCTGGATCTGCGTCCATGGAACGAACGCTGGTAAACCCGCCGCCCATAACAATAACGAGAGTGCAGCAACCATGACGAAAACCGTGGAGTTCTATTTCGACCTCGGCAGCCCTGCCACGTATCTGGCCTACAGCCAATTGCCAAACATCTGCGCAGAGACTGGCAGCGAACTGATCTATATCCCGATGCTGCTCGGCGGCGTGTTCAAGGCGACCGGCAACGCCTCCCCCGCGATGATCCCGACCAAGGGTCGCTATATGTTTCAAGATCTGGATCGCTATGCAAAACGCTACGGCGTGCCGCTAAAATTCAACCCGCACTTCCCTATCAACACGTTGATGCTGATGCGCGCCGTCACGGGCATCCAACTACGTCAGCCGGAACGCTTCCAAGCGTTTATCGATTGTCTGTTCACAGCGCTTTGGGTCGATGGCCGCAGCATGGACGAACCGCAAACCGTCGCAGCGGTATTGAGTGAACACGGTTTCGATCCGCAGGAAGTACTGGCGCTGACCAATGACGAATCCGTCAAAACTGTGTTGAAAGAGAATACTGAGACTGCAGTTAAACGCGGCGTGTTTGGCGCACCGAGCATGTTCGTCGGCAACCAGTTGTTCTTTGGTCAGGATCGACTCGACTTCGTCGAAGAGGCATTGCGCCAGATCTAGTTCGAAGCCATCACTCGGGCGCTGGCGACAGCGCCCGAGCGTCAATCGTTTAGATGGCAGCAGTACGCGTGTTCAACCACTCCAGCGCAGCATCTTCCAGCAACGGGCTCAAACGCTCACGCACTTCAGCGTGATAGGCGTTGAACCACTGTTTCTCTTCCTGAGTCAGCAGCGCCGGCACCAGGCAGCGAGTGTCGATCGGGCACAGGGTCAAGGTTTCAAACTTGAGGAATTCGCCGAATTCACTGCTACCCGCCTCGCGATTCATCGCCAGGTTCTCGATGCGCACCCCCCAACGACCCGGACGATAGGTACCCGGCTCGATCGAGGTGATCATGCCCGGCAACATCGCGGTTTGCGGTGCTGGCGCGGCTTGGTAGGCAATCACCTGCGGGCCTTCGTGAACGTTGAGGAAATAGCCAACGCCGTGACCGGTGCCGTGACCGTAATCGACGCTCTCAGCCCAGATCGGCGCGCGGGCGATGGCGTCGAGCAGCGGCGACAGAATGCCTTTCGGGAACTGCGCTCGCGACAGTGCAATCACGCCTTTGAGCACGCGCGTGCAGTCGCGTTTCTGCTCTTCGGTTGGCGTACCGACAGGCACCATCCGCGTGATGTCCGTGGTACCGCCGAGGTACTGACCACCCGAGTCGATCAGCAGCAGACCATCGCCCTCGATTACCGCGTGCTCTTCTTCGGTCGCGTGATAGTGCGGCATCGCGCCATTGGCGTTGAACGCGGCAATGGTGTTGAAACTCAGCGAGACATAATCCGGACGACGTTCACGGGCAGCGGTGAGTTTCTCGTCGATGGTCAACTCGGTAATCCGCTCACGACCCCAGGCCGATTCCAGCCAGGCGAAGAATTCGCACAGCGCTGCACCGTCCTGCTCCATCGCTTGGCGGATGTGCTGAGCATCGGCTTCACTTTTCTGCGACTTGGCCAGCGTTGTCGGGTTGAGACCTTCGACGAGTGTCACGCCGCTGTCGAGGTTTTCCAGCAGTCCGCTGGTGACCCGCGCCGGATCCACCAGCACACTCGAACCACTCGGCACGGCGCGCAAGGCTTCAGCGACTTCACTGTAGTCACGCAGGGTGACGCCATCGGCTTCCAGCACGGCGCGTAAATCCGCATCGACCTTGCTCAGCGCCACGAACAACGTGGCTTGCTGTTGATTGATCAACGCAAAGGACACAAACACCGGGTTGAACGACACGTCGCCGCCGCGCAGGTTGAACAGCCAGGCGATATCGTCGAGGGTGGCGATGAAGTGCCAATCAGCGCCGCGTGCCTGCAAGGTTTCGCGCAGTTTGGCGAGTTTCTCGCCTCGGCTGACGGTCGCCTGTGGCGGCAGATGCTGATAGATCGCTGCATTCGGTAGCGTCGGGCGATCGCTCCAGACTTCCTGCAACAAATCGATGTCGGTACGCAAACGCGCGCCACGCGCTTCGAGTTTGCTGCTCAACGTGCGCGCCGAGGCCACAGCCATTACTGCGCCATCGACGGCGACCACGCCACCTTCCGGCGTTTGCTCAGCCAGCCAGTCCAGCGGACTCGGTTGACCCGGCTGCAACTTGACCAGTTCGATGCCGCTGCCGTTGAGTTCTTTAGTTGCCTGTTCCCAGTAACGGCTGTCGGCCCAGACGCCGGCGAAATCGTTGGTGACAATCAAAGTGCCCACCGAACCGTGGAAACCCGACAGCCACTGCCGGCCCTGCCAGTAACCCGGCAGATATTCCGACAGATGCGGGTCGGCAGACGGCACCAAGAGTGCGTGAATGCCTTCGCGACGCATCAGCTCGCGGGTGTGCGCCAAGCGCTGGGGCACCGATCCTTCGGTCAAGGTCTGGGTACTCATCATGTCTCCTGCTAATCACTTCATCGTTATTGTTCGTAGCCGTTAGGTCGGCTGGTTTACAGCCCTGTCGCCCAGAATGCCGGAGCACTGGCGCAGGCGGTCTTGATCAGTTCGCAAGCCTTGTCAATATCGTCGGCGGTGGTGAAACGGCCGAGGCTCAGGCGAATGGTGCGCCCGGCCAGGTGCGCGTCATGCCCCAGTGCCAACAGCACGTGAGACGGTGCGTTACTGGCGGAGTTACACGCTGAGGTCGCGGAAAACGCGATCGAATGGCTCAACGCGGCGCTGTTGAATTCGCCTTCGCTGAACGTCAAGCTCAAGGTGTGCGGAATGCGCTGACTGGCGCTGCCATTGAGGCGCACGCCGGGCAGGCTCAGCAATTGTTTGAGCAGACGCTCGCGCAACGCGACGATCGTGCTCTTCTCTTCGTCAAATGCGGCAGCCGCCAGTGCGAACGCCGAGCCCATTCCGGCGATCTGATGAGTTGCCAGCGTCCCGGAACGCAAGCCACCTTCGTGGCCGCCACCGTGAATTTGTGCCTGCAGCTTTTGCTGTGCCCGTGGGCCGACATACAACGCGCCGATGCCCTTGGGGCCATAGAGTTTGTGCGCCGAAAACGACATCAGGTCGACCGGCCACTGCGCCAGATCGATCGCCACTTTGCCGGCACCTTGCGCCGCATCGACGTGAAACAGCGCTTCACGGTTGCGCACGATTTCGCCAATCGCTTGCACGTCGTTGACGGTGCCCAACTCATTGTTGACCAGCATCAGCGACACCAGAAAGGTGTCCTCGCGCAGTGCTTCACTGACCGCTTGCGGCGTGATCAGGCCATCGGCGTCCGGCACCAGATAGGTCACGGCGATGCCGGCGTCCTGCAATTGGCGGGCGGTATCGAGGATGGCTTTGTGTTCGATCTGACTGGTGATGATGTGCCCGCCGGACACGCCGCGCGCCTGCGCCACGCCTTTAAGGGCGAGGTTATTGGACTCGGTGGCACCAGACGTCCAGACAATCTGTTCGGCTTGAGCGCCCACCAGTTCGGCGACTTGCCGGCGTGCCTGCTCGACCGTGTGCCGGGCCTGCTGGCCGAAGGCGTGGGAGCTGGAAGCCGGGTTACCGAAGTTACCGTGAAACCCCAGACATTCGATCATCACCTGGATGACCCGCTCGTCCACCGGGGTGGTGGCGGCGTAATCGAAATACAACGGACGTGTGTTCATAAAAGACTCGCAGAGCGTGTTCCGGGATCAGGAGGCTCGTGTCTGCAAACGGCACTGCGCAGCCTTGTGAGCTGCGCGTCGGTTCGAGAGCGTCATCAATACCTGATCGGATGCCGTTAAAGAAGAACAACTTCATTTAAAAGTGCGTAGGAACGCTCCTGAAGCGAGCTTAACAGGCATCGGGCCGCGGGTTGAAGGCTATGCGTCAGTGAAAGCTTTCGAGAAGTAACGGGTACAGCGAAATCACCAGCAGCGCGGCCATGCCCCAGTTGAACACGCGCAACCAGCGCGGATCTTTCAACACATTGCGTAACAGCGTGCCGCAGGCAGCCCAGACGCCGACACTCGGCAGGTTGATGATGGCGAAAACGGCGGCAATCACCACGACATTGGTGAAATAACCCTGCATCGGCGTGTAGGTGCTGATTGCGCCGATGGCCATGATCCACGCCTTTGGATTGACCCACTGAAACGCCGCAGCGCCGAGGTAACTGATCGGTTTGGCCTCGCCCTGAACGTTGTCGCCAACCGGCCCCGAGTGAGCGATTTTCCACGCCAGATACAGCAAATACGCCGCGCCGACGTAGCGCAGGATCGTATAAAGAATGGGATAGGTCTGAAACACCGCGCCGAGCCCAAAACCGACCGCCACCACCAAGACGAAAAATCCGCAGGTAATGCCTAGCATGTGTGGAATGGTGCGGTTAAAGCCGAAGTTCACGCCCGATGCCAGCAACATGGTGTTGTTCGGCCCCGGTGTAATTGAGGTGACAAGGGCAAACAGGGCAAAGCCCAGCAGCAGATCAAGCGAGAGGGTCATGGTGGGCAATCCGTCAGGGTCATTCAGGTGTTGACCCTATCTCACGCCACCGCGCAAACCCACGGACAGTTGAGTAAAACTTCCAGCAGTACAGTTTGTTATCAGCTAGGGCGACCGTGCAGCTGTACAGCTCGCTCGGCGCTCATCTCACCTTGTTTATCGAAGCCGAAAGTCTTCTGTGGCTGGCCGAGCAGTTGGGCTTTTTTCGCGTGGTATTCGTCGAAGGACAAACCACTGCGGTTCAGCGCTTCCATCGCCAGTTCGCGGGATTCTTCTGCGCTGTAAGGGCGCAATTCTGGCGAAACGTGACCGGCACAACCGGCAAGTACGGAGACAGCGAGCAGCAGCGAAACAGTCAGTAAATGATTCATGGGAGCGTCCTGGCGAGCAGTGGTAGTCGATGGACAAAGGCTACGCCCGAGCCCGTTCGCGCAGAAATCAACGCTCTCAATAGTGGCTATCAGGATTTTCGCAGAGCCTTAGACATATTCGTTAACGATCTATAAATATCGATTAACGGTCTTTTGCGGAATAACAACTAGCCTTTATAACTTCTCCCCATAGGCGCTTCAGTGTTGCTCCAGCAACTGTTGCTCAGGCAACAGCCGTTCAACAAAGCCACCTCATATTCGTACAAACGGCCGCGAGCAAAACACTCAAAGCCCCGCCACACCGGGCCTCCAGGAATTGGTACAGCGTTTGCTCAAGCCCAGTGACTTAGCCACTGCTCGCTGAGCAACTGTTGAAAACAAGGAATTGATCATGTCGCGTCCTCTGAAAGTCGTCGCCCTCTCCGGCGGAACCTGGCGTCCCTCGCGTACGTTGGTGCTGACCCAGGCCTTGCTGGCCGAACTCGCCGGGCATTTGCCGATCGACAGCCATCTGATCGAACTCGGTGACATTGCCCGTCCGCTCGGCGGTGCCCTCTCGCGTCAGGAGCTGAGCGCCGAAGTCGAGGCCGAGCTGCAAGCCATCGAACAAGCGGATTTGCTGATTGTTGCAGCGCCGGTTTATCGCGGTTCTTACCCGGGGCTGCTCAAGCATTTGTTCGACCTGATCGACCTCAATGCGCTGATCGATACCCCGGTGCTGCTCGCTGCCACCGGTGGCAGCGAACGGCATGCGCTGGTGCTTGATCACCAATTGCGCCCGCTGTTCAGTTTCTTCCAGGCCGTGACCTTGCCGATTGGTGTGTACGCCACCGAGGCCGATTTCGCCGACTACCAGATCACCAGCGAGCCGCTAAAAGCGCGCATCCGCCTGGCCGCCGAACGCGCTGCGCCGCTGTTCGCCACGCAAATCAAACCGTTGCTGAAGATCGCTTAAGGAGCAGTTCATGGATGTTTTCTGGTTCCTGCCGACCCACGGCGACGGCCACTATCTGGGCACCACCCAAGGTGCGCGCCCGGTCACGCTCAACTATTTGAAACAAGTCGCGCAAGCCGCTGACAGCCTCGGTTATCACGGTGTGTTGATCCCGACCGGGCGTTCCTGCGAGGACTCGTGGGTGATCGCCTCGGCACTGGTGCCGTTGACCGAACGCCTGCGTTACCTGGTGGCGATTCGACCGGGGATCATCTCGCCGACCGTATCGGCACGGATGGCGGCGACGCTGGATCGATTGTCCAACGGCCGCTTGTTGATCAACGTGGTGACCGGCGGCGACCCGGATGAAAACCGTGGCGACGGCAGCTTTCTCAGCCACAGCGAACGCTACGAAGTGACTGATGAATTCCTGAAAATCTGGCGCCGCGTGCTGCAAGGCGAATCGGTGGATTTCGAGGGCAAGCACCTGAAAGTGCAGAACGCCAAAGCGCTCTACCCGCCGGTGCAGAAACCTTATCCACCGCTGTACTTCGGCGGTTCCTCCGACGCGGCGCATGATCTGGCCGCCGAGCAGGTCGATGTCTATCTGACCTGGGGCGAACCTCCGGCGGCCGTCGCGGAAAAACTTGCCGATGTGCGCGAACGCGCGGCGCGCCACGGTCGCACGGTGAAGTTCGGTATTCGTCTGCACGTGATCGTCCGCGAGACCGCCGAAGAGGCGTGGAAAGCCGCCGACAAACTGATCGAGCACATCAGTGACGAAACAATAGAGGCGGCGCAGAAGTCCTTTTCGCGGTTTGACTCCGAAGGCCAGCGGCGCATGGCGGCGTTGCACGATGGCCGGCGCGACAACCTGGAAATCGCCCCGAACCTGTGGGCCGGTGTCGGTCTGGTGCGCGGTGGCGCGGGGACGGCGCTGGTTGGCGATCCGCAACAAGTGGCAGCGCGGATCAAGGAGTACGCGGATCTGGGCATCGAGAGTTTCATTTTCTCCGGTTATCCGCATCTGGAAGAGGCTTACCGCTTTGCCGAGTTGGTGTTCCCACTGCTGCCCGAGCCGTACGCGAGCCTGGCCGGGCGTGGCGTGACCAACCTTACCGGGCCGTTTGGCGAAATGATTGCCAATGATGTGCTGCCCACCAAAGCCACTGCCTGAACCGAATTCCCTGTGGGAGCGGGCTTGCTCGCGAAGGCGTCGTGTCAGTCACCATTTATATCGATGACCCAGCGCATTCGCGAGCAAGCCCGCTCCCACAGGGGGATTGCGTAGATTTTGAGGAACACCGTGTGACCGCCAAACCGCAAAGTACCCTGTTATCCCCGCTGCAAACCGCCCGCCAACTGGCTGCCGAGTTTGCCCTCACCGCCGTCGAACGCGACGAGCGCGGTGGTACGCCGAAAGCCGAGCGCGATGCTCTGCGCGACAGCGGCCTGCTGGCCCTGAGCATTCCCACCCGCTATGGGGGCCTCGGCGCGACGTGGAGTGAAACCCTGCAGATCGTCCGCGAGTTCGCCAAGGTCGACAGCTCTATCGCTCACGTCTTCGGCTTTCATCATCTGATGCTCGCTACCGTGCGCCTGTTCTCGCGACCGGAACAATGGCAGCCGTGGTTCGAACAGACCGCGCGGCAGAACTGGTTCTGGGGCAACGCGCTGAACCCGCTCGACACCCGCACCGTGGTCAAAAACCTTGGTGGCTGGCGTGAGTTTTCCGGGAAGAAAAGCTTCTGCTCCGGCGCCAGTGATTCGCAGATGCTGATTGCCTCGGCGGTCGATGAAAGTGCGGGCGGCAAGTTGCTGATCGCGGCGATTCCCAGCGGCCGCAGCGGCATCACTTTGCACAACGACTGGAACAATATCGGCCAGCGTCAGACCGACAGCGGCAGCGCGACATTTGAACGGGTGCGTGTCGAAGAGTCGGAACTGCTGCTTGATCCGGGCCCGCTGAGCACGCCGTTCGCCTGCTTGCGACCACTGATCGCGCAGCTGACTTTCACGCATATGTTTCTCGGGATTGCCGAAGGCGCTTTCGAAGAAGCGCGGCAGTACACCCTCAAGGAAACCCGGCTCTGGCACAGATCCTCGGCGCGCGAAGTCAGCGAAGACCCGTACGTGCTCGCGCATTTCGGCGAGTTCTGGGTGGCCCTCGAAGGCATTCGTTTATTGGTCGAACGCGCGGCGGCGTTGCTGGATGAAGCGTGGGCGAAAGGCGCAAACCTCAGCGCCGAAGAACGCGGGCATGTCGCCACGGCGATTGCCACCGCCAAAGTCGCGGCCAGCCGTCAGGGTCTGGAGATTTGCAGCCGTCTGTTCGAAGTCACCGGCGCGCGCTCGACCCACGCCTCGCTGCGTCTCGATCGGCACTGGCGCAACTTGCGCACGCAAACCCTGCACGACCCGCTGGATTACAAACTCCATGAACTGGGCGACTGGGCGCTGAACCAGTCGCTGCCGGTGCCGACTTTCTATTCCTGACCTGTCTGCATTTGAACTAAAAAGAAGGACGAGCCCATGCAACTGCTGACCTTACCGCCCTCACCCGCGCTGGCCACGTCGATCCGTGCCACCGCGCAGGTGTTCGAAGATCCGAAGTCCCAAGCCCTGCTCGCGCATTTGCAACAGGTTGCACCGAGCGAGGCCAGCGTGCTGATCATCGGCGAGACCGGTACCGGCAAGGAGTTGGTGGCGCGGCATATTCACAACCTGAGCAACCGTCGCCATCGGCCGTTTATCGCGGTCAATTGCGGCGCGTTTTCCGAGTCGCTGGTCGAGGCCGAATTGTTTGGTCATGAAAAAGGCGCGTTCACCGGCGCCTTGAGCGCCAAGGCTGGCTGGTTCGAAGAGGCGGACGGCGGCACCTTGTTTCTCGATGAGATCGGCGATCTGCCGATGGCGATTCAGGTCAAGTTGTTGCGCGTGTTGCAGGAGCGCGAAGTGGTGCGGCTCGGTTCGCGTAAAAGCATTCCGATCGATGTGCGGGTTTTGGCCGCGACCAACGTGCAACTGGAAAAAGCCATCAATGCCGGCAATTTCCGTGAGGATCTGTATTACCGCCTCAACGTGGTCAATCTGGAACTGAGTCCATTGCGTGATCGCCCTGGCGACATCCTGCCGCTGACCCGGCATTTCATTGAGGCGTACAGTCAGCGTCTCGGTTACGGGCGAGTCAGCATCAGCCCCGGCGCCGAGCACAAACTGCGCGGCTACAGTTGGCCGGGCAACATCCGCGAACTGGAAAACGTCATCCATCACACCTTGTTGATCTGCCGTAACGGCGTGATCGAACGCGATGATTTGCGCCTGTCCAATCTGCGCATCGAGCGCCCGGACGATCATCACAACAGCGCTGACGACTCACCGGAAGCGTTGCTGGAGCAGGCCTTCCAAAAACTCTTCGCGCAACAGGCCGGCGCCCTCCACGAAAAAGTCGAAGACGCGTTGCTGCGCGCGGCTTACCGCTTCTGCCACTACAACCAAGTGCACACCGCCGCCCTGCTCGGCCTGAGCCGCAACGTCACGCGCACACGGTTGATCAAGATCGGTGAGTTAGCAGTGAACAAGCGCCGTGCGCCGACCAATCTGCACGGCGAACGCCTGCTTCAACTGTCGATCTAGCCGACCAGATTGCAGTGCAGCGCATCGTCGTGACTGCGGGCGATGCTGCTGAGCACCTGAAAGGAATTGAAGGTGATGGTTTTCGCTTGATGCGTGTGGATCAACTGCCAAAAGTCCTGCTCGCCGCTCTCGAAACTGCGAAACGCCGCCTCCCCCGCTTCGCGGGTCTGCCATTGCAGAAAACTCAATACGCGCCGGCCATCGTCGCTGGCCTGCACGCTGGCACTGACAAATCCCGCGTAGCGCTGGGCCAGACGTTCAGTCTGTACCGACAGCGCATTGACCAATGCCGGCTGCTGACGTGGTTCGATTTCGAATTCGATCAACTGGGTGAAACTGCGATTTTTCGCTGTTGCTTGCATGAAAGTCCCCACTTGGCTGTAAGGCGAATCTTGCGACTCGAAGGCCTGCAGGGTAAAACCTCTAGTTAAGTCAAGGTCAAGAGCTGTTTTCAATGATCAGCAAAGAACATGTGCACAAACAGCTAACGGTTGGCGAAGTCGCGGCGCGCAGTGGCGTGGCGGTGACGGCGCTGCACTTCTATGAATCGAAGGGACTGATCAAGAGCCAGCGTAATGCCGGCAATCAGCGGCGCTATCCGCGTGAGGTGCTGCGGCGGGTGGCGTTGATCAAGGTCGCGCAACGGCTGGGGATTCCGTTGGCGGAGATTGGCGAAGCGCTGAAGATTTTGCCGGATGACCGTGCGCCGACGGCGGCGGATTGGCGGGTGTTGTCCGAGCAGTGGCGGCGGGAACTGGATGAACGGATCGAGCAATTGACGCTACTGCGGGATCGTTTGAATGGCTGTATTGGCTGTGGCTGCCTTTCAATGGAGGCCTGCCCGCTGCGCAATCAGGGCGATGTGCTCGGTGAACAGGGCCCTGGCCCGCACTTCCCTAAAGACTGATGGAAAACCCTGTGGCGAGGGGATTTATCCCCGTTGGGCTGCGAAGCAGCCCCAAAACCTGCATCCCTATTCCTTCAGATATACCTCATTGACTGACTTAGGGTCTGCTTCGCAGCCCAACGGGGATAAATCCCCTCGCCACAGGGAGGTGGGTGCCTTCGGCCAATTTGGGTGCTGCTCGTCGGGCAAAAGTCTGGTGTGCGCGGACAGTTCTATAGTGATTCTTCACCTCGCAAAACAACAATCAGGGAGAAGGTCATGAGCGTCAAACCCATTCCCGAGGGGTATCACAGCATCACCCCGTACCTCGGCATTCACAAAGCCGCCGAGGCCATCGAGTTCTACAAAAAAGCGTTTGGTGCCACCGAAGTCATGCGCCTGTCCATGCCCGACGGCGGCATTGGCCACGCCGAACTGCGCATCGGTGACAGCGCGATCATGCTCGGCTCGCCGTGCGATCAAGGGCCGTTGAGCAATCCGGATCAAGCGGTGTCGGTTGGTTTGCATCTGTATGTGACGGATGTCGACAAGTCATTTCAGCGAGCGCTGGATGCCGGGGCGACATCGGTGTCGGAGGTCAAAGATCAGTTTTACGGCGATCGCAGCGGGACGTTGAAGGATCCGTACGGGCATCTGTGGTTTCTGGCCTCGCGCAAGGAGGATTTGACTGAGGAGCAGATCAGGCAGCGGGCGATGGAGATGTTTGGCCAGGGTTAGATTATTTGTTGTCTGGATCGGCGCCTTCGCGAGCAAGCCCGCTCCCACAGTGGAATGCGTTCCAAAATGTGGGAGCGGGCTTGCTCGCGAAGAGGCCGGTACATCCAACACAAAAAAACCTCACGAACACACTTCATGAACCCGCCCATCACGCTTTGCGCCTTGCCCCAAACCCCGGACGCTTTCAGGATGCAGGCCACAAGAAACCTGAAACAAGGATCAGCCCGATGTTTGCCGGATTCCTCAAAGACCAGCGCCACGTCAACGGCATCGACATTGCCTGCCGCGTCGGCGGCAGCGGGCCGGGCCTGTTGCTGTTGCACGGCCATCCGCAGACCCATGTGATCTGGCACAAGATTGCCGAACAACTGGCCGAACATTTCACCGTGGTCGCCGCCGACCTGCGCGGTTACGGCGACAGCAGTCGCCCCGATGCTGACGAGTTGCACCTCAGCTACTCGAAACGCGAAATGGCCCGCGACAACGTCGAATTGATGCAAGCGCTGGGCTTCGAGCAATTCTCGATCCTCGCCCACGACCGTGGCGCGCGCGTCGCTCATCGCCTCGCCCTCGACCACCCCGCCGCCGTGCAACGCATGATGCTGCTGGACATCGCCCCGACCCTGGCGATGTACACCCAAACCAACGAAGCCTTCGCCCGCGCCTACTGGCACTGGTTCTTCCTGATTCGCCCGGCGCCGCTGCCGGAAACGCTGATCGAAGCCAACCCGGAAGGTTATCTGCGCAGCGTGATGGGCAGTCGCAGCGCCGGCCTCAAACCGTTCACCGACGAAGCCTTCAGCGAATACCGCCGCTGCCTGCAACAACCCGGCAGCGCACGCGGCATCTGCGAAGATTACCGCGCCAGCGCCGGCATCGATCTGGAACACGACCGCGCCGACATCGCCGCCCATCATCATTTGGGTTTGCCGCTGCGGGTGCTGTGGGGCGCCGAAGGCACCGTCGGCCGCTGTTTCGATCCGCTCAAGGAATGGCAGCAAGTGGCGACGAACGTTACCGGCCAGGCCCTGCCCGCCGGCCATTACATCGCCGAAGAAGTCCCCGGACTGTTGCTTGCAGAAGCGCTGGCCTTCCTGCGCTGAACAGAGCCTGTAAATCGCGGTGCTATGCTGGCGGCTTCTGCCGCCAGCGTGCGTTTTGACATGTCCCAGAAGAAAGACTCCGTGCCCCTGCCCGAAGACCTGCGTGTGCTGCTCACCGTGATCCGCAAAAACGGCTTTGCCGCCGCGGCCGATGAGTTGGGCCTGTCGCCCGCCTACGTCAGCAAACGCATCCAGATTCTCGAAACCACCCTTGGCACACGCCTGCTGCATCGCACCAGTCGGCGCGTCTCGCTGACCGAGGATGGCGAGCGTGTGCAGCGCTGGGCGTTGCGCATTCTTGATGACTTCCAGCAACTGCACGACGAACTTTCCGACGCCCACGACAGCCCGCGTGGGCGTTTGCACCTCTGCAGCAGTTTCGGTTTCGGTCGCAATCACGTGGCGCCAGCGGTGTCGTTGTTGGCCGAGCGCTACCCGGAACTGCAGATTCGTCTCGACCTGTTTGATCGGGTGGTGGACATCATCAACGAAGGTTTCGACCTGGAGATCCGCGTCGGCGACGACATTCCCGGGCAGCACATCGGTCGACGTCTGGTGAGCAATCGACGCGTGCTGTGCGCGGCGCCGAATTATCTGCAACGACGTGGCACGCCGCTGACGCTGGAGGACTTGCAGCAACACGACTGTCTGGTGATCAAGGAACGCGACAACGCCTTCGGCATCTGGAATCTGGATCGCGAGGGCGGGCAGGAAAGTGTGCGGGTCAGCGGGCCGTTGTCGTCGAACAATGGCGAGATCGTTCTGCAATGGGCGCTGGATGGGCGTGGGGTGTTGCTGCGTTCACTGTGGGATGTGAAACCGTTGCTGGAGCAAGGGTTGCTGGTGCAGGTGCTGGAGGATTACGGGCAGAGCGCGAATGTCTGGGCGGTGTACCCGACACGGTTGGCGAATTCGGGGAAATTAAGGGCGTGTGTGGAATTCTTGCAAGAACACTTCAAAAGTCTGTCGCTATAACCAACTCACCACAAAACCCCTGTGGGAGCGGGCTTGCTCGCGAAAGCGGTGCGTCAGTCACCATCATCGCTGACGGACACACCGCTTT